>DATMUX010000400.1:0-7262 GCA_035563695.1 Acidimicrobiia bacterium | reverse complement strand
ACCGAGTTGCCGTAGCCGGAGATGCCCGAGACGACTCCCTCGAACAGGTAGCGCGTACGCGCGTCGTCGAGCGAGCCGAATCGCAACGGGTCCATCAGCGCGATCGGGCGAGCGCCCATCGAGAAGACGTCGCGGATGATCCCGCCGATGCCCGTAGCCGCGCCCTGATACGGCTCGACGGCCGACGGATGGTTGTGGCTCTCGATGCGCACCGCGACCGCGAGCCCGTCGCCGATGTCGACGACGCCCGCGCCCTCGCCCGGGCCGACGAGCACCCAGGGCGCTTGCGTAGGGAATCGCGACAGGAACGCGCGCGACGACTTGTAGGAACAGTGCTCCGACCACATGACCGAGTACATCGCCAGCTCGAGATGCGTGGGCTCGCGCCCGAGCTCGTCGACCACGGCCGCGAGCTCGTCGTCGGTCATGCCGAGCTGACGATGCAGTGGTTGTTCCATCCCGGGCGAGCCTAGCGACGCCCGCGCGCGACAATGCGGCGTCACGATTTGCCGAAATCGCGAGCCGGGAAGGACGCGAAATGCCGCAAAGCCCAAGAAGAGCGCCATGTCGACCGCGCACAAGGAAGCGCTCGCGACCGGGCGCAATGAGGCGCGCATCGTCGGCCGCTATCTGGAGGCGCTCGACGAGCACAAACCCAAGCGCGGCCGGAAGCGCACGGCCGAATCCGTGAAGAAGCGGCTCGCGGCGATCGAGAGCGAGCTGGCCGACGCGAGCGGCCTCACCCGGCTGACGCTGCTGCAGGAGCGGCGCGACCTGGAGGTCGAGCTCGCGGGGATGCAGGGCGGCGGCGCCGACCTCTCCGGCCTCGAGAAGGAATTCGTGAAGGTCGCGAAGTCGTATTCGGCGCGCAAGGGCATCAGCTACGGCGCGTGGCGCGAGTTCGGCGTTACCCCCGAAGTGTTGAAAAAGGCCGGTATCGCCCGGCGCTCATGAGCGCGCAGCTCCGGGCGCCCGAGCCGGCGTTCCGCCGGTCGTTCACGGCGGCATTGCGCGAATTCCACGCGGAAAACCGCAACCTCGACATCGACCCGGACGCGCTCGACGACACCGACGCGTTCGCGGCCTTCGTGGTCGGCCTGCACGCGCAGGCGGGGCCCGACACGCCGCGGCCCGCGGGCTGGGTGCCGGGCACCACGCTCTGGTACGTCGACGGCAACGAGTTCCTCGGCTCGTTGCAGATCCGGCACTGGCTGACGCGCGCATTACGGGAGCTCGGTGGCCACATCGGGTACGAGGTGCGCCCGTCGGCGCGCCGGCGCGGCCACGCGACGCGCATGCTCGCCCTCGCGTTGCCGTACGCGCGCGAGCTGGGCATCGATCCCGTGCTCGTCACCTGCGACGCGACCAACGTCGCGTCGCGCAAGGTCATCGAAGCCAACGGCGGAAGACCCGACACACCGATCGGACCGAAGCTGCGCTACTGGATCGCTACGTCGTCATCCACACCGTCTGGCGCAGCTCCCACATGACGACGCGGTCGTCGCCCGCCTCCTCGATCGCGCGGAGCCCGGCGACGAGATCGGCGTCGCCGCCCCACGCCACCGCGTTGCGCCAGAACATCGCGGCGGCCCGCGCCGCCGGGACCGGGTGCTCGACGACCCGGTCGAGCGCGCGCTCGCACCGCGGTGGGTCGGCGCCCAGCGCAGTCCCCGCCCACAACGTGGCCCCGCGCGCCGCGACCGTCGCGGTCACCCGCTCCTCGTAGCGGTCGAACAGCGGCTCGTCGCTGCTATAGCGCACGGGCTCCTCGCACACGAGCGATCCGCCCGGCAACAGTGCGCGCGCCCACGTCGCGAGGGCCGCCGGCGGATCACCGAGGTGGCCGAGCAACAAGCGCGCGTACACGAGATGCGCGGGGAGCCGCAGCGGCGCGGTGACATCGGCCACGAAGAACTGCGCCTCCGGAACCCGAGTGCGCGCCTCGGCGACCATCGCGGGCGACTGGTCGATCCCCGTGAAGAACCCATGGAGGATCGCTTCGTGCAGCAACGCGGTCGTGTAGCCGGGACCGCAGCCGAGGTCGAGCACGTAGCGGCGCGGGCCGGCGGGAAGGTCGCGCAGCAGCGCGCGCGTCGGCGCCGCGAACGTGTCGGCGACCAGACCCAGCCGCTCGCGCGCCAGCGCCGAATCGCCGAACGCGTACTCGTGCGAGCTCACACGGGGAGGTATCCGGAGCAGAGCACGCGCATCCACGTGATGCGCTCGTCGCCGCAGTCGAAGTATGCCTGCTGCTCCACGAGGTGCGGGCCGTCGGCGTTCGTGACTCGTAGCCGATACGACACGTGCGACCGGCCGTTCGCCACGGGCCTCACCTGCACCGCCACGAGCTCGTCGACGTGGTCGTCGGGGTCGAACCAGATCTGCAACACATCGGCAACGACCTCCTTCGCCGTGTGCATCTCCCAGAACTTCCGCGGCGTGAGCGCGCGGAAGTCGATGTCGTCGGCGAGCAACGACTCGATCGTGTCGAAGTCGTTCTGGGCCAGGGCCGTCGCGAACGCCGTGCCGAGCCGGATTGCCGAAACGCTCATGCCGGAAGTGTCGCGCGGCCGGCGGCGGCCGTCAGCAGGCTTTCGAGCAGGACGACCCCGTCGGCCGACCCCAACACCGTGTCGGAGGCGCGTTCCGGGTGGGGCATCAGCCCGACGACGTTGCGGCCCTCGTTGCAGATCCCGGCGATGTCGTCGAGGCTGCCGTTGGGATTGCGGACGTAGCGCACGACGATCCGGTCGTCGGAGCGCAGTTGCGCGAGCGTGGCGCCGTCGCACACGTAGTTACCCTCGAAGTGGTTGATCGGGACGCGCAGCACGTCGCCGACGTGCGCCCGGTTGGTCAGCACGGTCGACGTGGTCTCGACGCGCAGCTCCACGGTCTCGCACAGGAACTTCGCGCCCGCGTTCTTCTGCAGTGCGCCGGGCAGCAGATGCGCCTCGCACAACACCTGGAAGCCGTTGCAGATCCCGACGACGGGACCGCCGGCGCGCGCGTGCTCCGCGACCGCGTTCATCACCGGCGAGAAGCGCGCGATCGCACCCGTGCGCAGGTAGTCGCCGTGCGCGAACCCACCGGGAACGACAACCGCGTCGACGTTGTTCGTGGTGTCGTCGCCGTGCCAGAGCAACTCCGCGGTGCCGCCGAGCTGCTCGACCGCCCACATCACGTCGAGCTCGCAGTTCGTGCCGGGGAACAGGACGACGCCGACGCGCGCGCTCACGCGACGGTCTCCATGATCGTCACCGCATAGGCCTCGATCACGGGGTTCGCGAGCAGGCGCTCGCACATCTCCTCGACCTGGCGGCGCGCCGCGTCACCGTCGGGCGCGTCGACCACGAGCCGGATGGTCTTGCCGATGTGCAGCTGGCTCACGTTGGTGTAGCCGAGTGCGGGGAGGGCCCGCTCGACGGTGGCGCCCGCGGGATCGGCGATCCCCGGCAGGTGCGTGACCTCGACGTGCGCGTGGAACGCGGGCATACCGCGATCCTATCGAGGCGCTACTCGTTGTCGGGGCCGAACCAGTCGTCGAACGCGGCGCCCGTGATCAGCTCGTAGGCCTCGACGTACTTCGCGCGCGTGTTCGCGATCACGTCGGCCGGCATCCGCGGCGCGGGCGGCTCGTGGTTCCAGCCGGTCGAGTCCATGAAATCGCGAACGTACTGCTTGTCGAACGACGGGGGCGACGTTCCCGGCTCGTACTGATCCTTGGGCCAGTACCGCGACGAATCGGGCGTCATCATCTCGTCGATGACGAGGATCCGATCGTCGCGCTCACCGAACTCGAACTTCGTGTCGGCCAGGATCACGCCGCGGCTCTCCGCGTGGCGCGCGCCGCGCTCGTACAACCGCAGCGACATGTCCTTCACCTGCTCGTACACGTCGCCGCCCACGAGCGCGACGGCTTCGTCGGCGGTGAGCGGGATGTCGTGCCCGGACTCGGCCTTGGTGCTCGGAGTGAACAGCGGCGCGGGGAGCTTGTCGGCCTGGCGCATTCCCGCCGGCACCGAGAAGCCGCCGACCGTGCCCCGCTCGCGGTATTCGCTCCAGCCGCCGCCGAAGAGGTAGCCGCGCACGACGCACTCGAGCCGCACCGGCCGGGTCGCGTACACGAGCGTGGCGCGCCCGGCGACGTGCCCCGCGGTCTCGGGAAAGTCGGTGGGATCGCACGTGATCACGTGGTTCGGCACGAGATCCTCGGTCAAGCCGAACCAGAACGCCGACAGCGCGGTGAGCACGCGCCCTTTGTCGGGGATCTCGTCGGGCAGGATCACATCGAACACCGAGATGCGGTCGCTCGCGACCATCAGCAGCGCGTCGAGACCGACCTCGAACAGCTCGCGTACCTTGCCCGAGTACACGTGCGGCAGGGCGGTGTCGCTCATCGGCCGGCCCCTTCGAGCTCGTCGAACACCCGGTCGGCGTGGGCGAGCGCGCGCTTCAGGTCGAAGCACGCGTCGAGCCGCACGGGATCGAGCACGGCGACGACGTCGGGATCGTCGCCGAGCACGTCGCGGAACGGGCGCTCCTCCTGCCAGGCGCGCATCGCGTTCCGCTGGACCATGCGATACGCGTCGTCGCGCGCCGTGCCCGCCGCGACCAGCGCGAGCAACACCGGCTGGCTGAACACCAGGCCGAACGACGCGTCGAGATTGCGCAGCATGCGGTCGGGGTACACGCGCATCCCTTCGACGATCTGCGTGAACTTCACCGCCATGTAGTACGCGAGCATCAACGAGTCGGGCACGATGATCCGCTCGACCGACGAGTGCGAGATGTCGCGCTCGTGCCACAGCGCGACGTCCTCGAGCGCGGCCTGCAGGTTGGCGCGCACGACGCGCGCCAGGCCGCACAGCTGCTCGCACTTCACCGGGTTCCGTTTGTGGGGCATGGCGCTCGAGCCCTTCTGCTCCCCATCGCGGAACGGCTCCTCGACCTCGCGCACCTCGGTGCGCTGCAGGTGGCGGAGCTCGACCGCGAACGACTCGATCGTCGCCGCGAGCGACGCGCACGCGTACATCACCTCGGCGTGGCGGTCGCGGGGCAGCACCTGGGTCGCGGGCACCGGCCGCAGCCCGAGGGCCTCGCACACGTGCTGCTCGACCTGAGGGTCGACGTTCGAGTAGGTGCCGACCGCACCGGAGAGCTTCCCGACCGCGATGACCTCGCGGGCGCGGCGCAGGCGCTGCGCGTCCCGGCCGACCTGCAGCGACCACAGCGCGAGCTTCGCGCCGAACGTCGTGGGCTCGGCGTGGATGCCGTGCGTGCGGCCGACCATGGGCGTGGCGCGGAACTCGCGCGCCCGCAGCGCGATCGCGTGCTCGAGCGCGTCGGTGACCGCGATCAGACGGTCGACCGCGCGCGTCATCTGCAACGCGAGCGCGGTGTCGACGACGTCGCTCGACGTGAGGCCGTAGTGCACCCACGCCCCGGCGGGCATGCCGACGCGCGCCTGCACCACGTCGACGAACGCGGCCACGTCGTGATCGGTCACCCGCTCGCGCTCGTGGACTGCCTGCACGTCGAAGCCGGCGCGCTCGCGCACCGCGCGCGCGTCGGCCGCCGGAATGACGCCGAGCTCGGCCCACGCCTCGACGGCGAGCACCTCGACCTCGAGCCACGCACCGAAGCGCGCCTCGTCGGTGAACAGCTCGGCGATCTCGGGAAGCGAGTAGCGGGGGATCACGTGAGTGCTTGGGCGGCGATGTCACGACGGTAGTGGACGCCGGGCCAGCTGATCGCGCCCGCGGCGGCGTACGCCCGCGCCCGCGCCGCGGCGACGCCGTCGCCGATCGCGGTCACCGTCAGCACCCGACCGCCGTTCGTCACCACCCGCGCGCGCTCGTCGGTCGTGGTGCCCGCGTGGAACACGGCGACGCCCGGGAGCGCCCCGGCCGCGTCGAGCCCCTCGATGACGTCACCCTTACGGACCGGCGCCGGCGGGTAGCCCTCGGCCGCGAGCACCACGCCCACGCACGCCCGGCCCGCGAGCGTGACCGGCGTGGCGATGCGGCCGGCCGCGGCCTCGTGCAGGTGCACGAACAGATCGCTCGCGATGCGCGGCACGAGCACCTGGCACTCGGGGTCGCCGAAGCGCACGTTGTACTCGAGCACCTTCGGGCCGTCGGGCGTGAGCATCAACCCGCAATAGAGCACCCCGCGGTACTCCGCGCCGCGCCGCGCCAGCTCGGCGAGCGTCGGGCGCACCGCGCGCTCCATGACGTCGTCGACGAGCGCGCCGGGAACGAAGGGGACGGGAGAGTACGCGCCCATGCCGCCCGTGTTCGGGCCCTCGTCGCCGTCGAACGCGCGCTTGTGGTCCTGCGCGGCGCCCATCGCCGCGGCGTCGCGCCCGTCGCACAACGCGAACACCGACAGCTCGGGTCCGGTCAAACCTTCTTCGATGACACAGGTACGGCCCGCGTCGCCGAACGCGTCGCCCGACAGATACGCGCGCACCGCCTCGCGCGCTTCGGTCACCGACTCGGTCACGATCACGCCCTTGCCCGCGGCGAGGCCGTCGGTCTTCACGACGTAGAGCCCGCCGAGTGTGTCGAGGAACGTGAACGCGCGCGCCTCGTCGCCCGCGGTGAACGCCGCGTGCCGGGCGGTGGGCACGCCCGCGGCCGCCAACACGTCCTTCATCCACGCCTTCGACCCCTCGAGCCGGGCGGCTGCGGCACGGGGACCGAACGCGAGCCGGCCGTCGGCCTCGACCGCATCGACGACGCCCGCGACCAGGGGATCCTCCGGTCCGACGACGACGAGGTCGGCGTCGAGCTTGGCCGCGAGCTCGGCGACGGCGCGGGGCTCGGCCGGGGCGACCGCCACGCACTCGCCGATGGACGCCATGCCCGGGTTGCCGGGCGCGCAGATCACGTCGTCGACCTGGGGCGAGCGCGCCAGGCCCCACGCGAGCGCGTGCTCCCGGCCGCCCGACCCGATGACGAGCACGCGCGCGCTCACTGCAGCCTCACGCGGCGCGCGGCGACACGATGGTCTGCTCGCGCGCCGGACCGACACCCACGATGCTCACGGGTACACCCGAGAACTCCTCGACGAACTTCACGTAGTCGCGCGCTTCGCGCGGCAGATCTTCGATGCGGCCCGCACCTTCGATGTCGACGCGCCAACCGGGCAGCGTCTCGTACACGGGTTGCACCTTGTGCAACACCGACTGGTGGTAGGGCACGTGGTCGTAGCGCGCGCCGTCGTCGGCGACATAGCCGACGCACACCTTCAGCTCCGGG
>DATMUX010000399.1:0-2230 GCA_035563695.1 Acidimicrobiia bacterium | reverse complement strand
CCAAACCACATCTGCATGGTCCACGGGCCCGACGTGGCCGCCGGCCGCACCGACCGCGCCGACGGCACCGCTGCCGCCGGCCGCGCCGCCGCCCGGCTGGGCTCCGCCGCCCGCCGCGCCGACCGGGTGGGGAGCACCGCCCGCGGCCCAAACCGCCTGGCCGCCCCCTCCGCAGGGCCCCACCGGCTGGGGCGCGCCGCCCGCCGGCGGCTGGCCCGGGCCCGGCACGCCCCACCAGCCCGAACCGCCGCGGCCGTCGACGATGTCGCCCGGCCGCCGGGCGCTCGCACTGTTCGGCGCGCTCGCGCTCATCCTGGCGTCGGCGGGTGTCGGCGCAGGCGTGGCGATCGCGTTGCACAACAACTCCGGCACGGCGTCGACCTTCCCGAACACGCCGAGCGGCTCGAACAACGCGAGCGGCGGGCTCAACCCGTCCGGCGGCGGCAGCAACTCGAATCCCTTCGGGGGCAGCAACTCGAACCCGTTCGGCGGCTCGGGTTCGGGCAACGGCTCGGGTTCGGGCAGCGGAAGCGGCTCCGGCTCCGGGCCGCTCGACGCGAACGCGATCGCCGCGAAGGTCGATCCCGGGCTCGTGAACATCAACACAACCCTGAGCAGCAACGAGCGCGCCGCGGGAACGGGCATGATCATCTCGTCGTCGGGTGAAGTGCTCACGAACAACCACGTCATCGCCGACGCGACGAGCATCAAGGTGACGATCGGCGGGACCGGCCCGACGAAGGACGCGCACGTCGTCGGTTACGACGTGCAGGACGACATCGCGTTGCTCCAGATCGACGGTGTGTCGTCGGCCCTGCCGACGGTGCAGCTCGGCGATCCTTCGAGCGTGCAGGTCGGCGACCCCGTCGTCGCGATCGGCAACGCGCTCGGCAAGGGCGGAACGCCCACTGCCGTCCAAGGTTCGATCACCGCGCTCGACCAGCAGGTGACGGCCGGCGATCCGGGTGGGCAATCCGAGACGCTGACCGGCATGATCCAGACCGACGCGCCGATCCAGCCGGGTGACTCCGGCGGCGCGCTGATCGACCGCAACGCCAAGATCATCGGGATGAACACGGCCGCGGCCGCAGGCGGCGGGCGCTTCCAGATCCAAGGCGGCTCCAACATCGGGTTCGCAATCCCGGTCGACCACGCGATCACGGTCGTGAAGCAGATCCAAAGCGGCACCGAGACCGACCGCGTGCACATCGGCGCCCGCGCGCTGCTCGGCGTGCAGGTGCGCGACGCAGGCAGCGGCGACCCGCTCGGCCAAGGCCCGAGCCAGGTCGCACCGGTCAACTCCGGCGCCCTCGTCATCGGCGTGCAGAACAACACCGGTGCGAGCAGCGCAGGACTGCAGGCCGGCGACGTCATCACATCGGTCGACGGCAAGACGATCAGCGACTCGAGCTCGCTACACCTGGCGCTCACCGTGTACCACCCCGGCGACTCGGTGCACGTCAGTTGGGTCGACACGTCGGGGAACCGGCACGACGCGAGCGTCAAGCTCGTCAACGGCCCGCCCGCCTGAGCACAGCTCGCACCGCACACGCGCACACCTCGTCGCGCGAGCCGGCCACCGGAGTTGGGGGAGCCCTCCGGTGGCCGTTTCGCGTTCTCGGTGATCTAGCGCACCGTGGTCGTCGTCGTCGGGTCGTGATGCTCGATCGTCGTCGTCGTGGTGCCGTCGTGGTGCTCGGTGGTCGGCGTCGTCGTCGGCGGGGGCCCGTCACCGCAGCACGTGATCGTGAAGAGGTTGCTGTGGCTCTCGACCGTGCCGTCGGCGCGGAGTGAGTCGACGCGATACCCGTACCCGGTACCCGCGGTCACGCTCGTGTCGGTGTAGCCCTGACCGTCGTGCGTCTGCACGAGCACGCGACCGGGAGCACCGTCGCCCGTCACCCGCAACAGCACGTACACGCTGTGGTCGGGGTTCGTCGACGCGGTCCATTCGCACCGGATGCTCGGCGGGTTGGCCGTGCGCACGCAGTGGATGACCAGCGACTCGGGGTTGTTGCTGTCGCCGCCGCCCTGCTGCTCCGTCGTCGACGTCGTCGGTTCGACCGGCGGCAATACCACTCCGCCGCCGTCACCCGGGTGCGCGGTCGTCGGCGTCGTCGGCTCGGTCGGCGTCACACCACCGTCGCCGTGGTGCTCCGTCGTCGGCGTCGTCGGCTCGGTCGGCGTCACACCACCGTCGCCGTGGTACTCGGTCGTGGACGTCGTCGTG
>DATMUX010000398.1:0-3640 GCA_035563695.1 Acidimicrobiia bacterium | reverse complement strand
ACGGTCAACGCAGAACTCGGGCGTCACGGGACGGCCTCCAACTGTGACCTTCGTCACGTGCTTCCGTTGGGGACGTCACCGCCGTCGCCGGGCGCAAGCTTCGGGCCGCCAAGCTCCGTGGCGACGGTCACGGTCGCTGGGAAACCACGACGACCGAGGACAACAGTCGCTTGACGGACACTGAGCCGCGTCGTCTAGGTGACGAGATGGTTGGCACCGGGATCGCCTGCGATCGTGCCTATCTCTGGGGTAAGACGGGAATGGACGACGACATCGTGCCGTCACGGTTGCAGGTGTTCGCCGGTCCCCCATACCCGAATCACGCCAACGAACGTTTCCCCCTTCGGCGGGCGCCCACCACCCTCAGGGACTGAAACCATGGATCACCAGCAAGGCCATCCGGTAGCGGTGCAGGACCGACCGCCCGAGAGGCGCAAGCGCCCGTGGGAACTCGTCCCCCTCGAAGACGCCGATACCGTGCACATGCCCCCGGAGCCGCGCATAGTGGTCGATGCGGCAGCTCCAGCGGGCGGCGGCACAGGACACGTGAGGAACGTGCTCGCCGAACTGCGGGTGCTTCTCGCCGCTGTGGCGTAACGCTTCCATCGCCGAGTCTGCCGCTGCGCTCGCGCGATCTCACGTTTGGCATCACCGTCATTCGCGACCGCCACCGGAACACGCCCACGGGTCGCGCCCCGTTCGCCGGTTCGGACCGCCGCGACATCGCCGCGAATCGAGAGGGCGACAGGTAACGGCGTGGAGCCGGGGGACGCCTCGGCAGGCGCCAACGACTCGCAACCTGACGTAACTAGTTGGTTCGCGCACGAGACCTGGGAGGCGGCGACCGCCGTGGCAGTCGGGTCCCTTCTTGCGGGGGCTCGGGGCGTGCGGTCCGGCGGGACAGTTCCGTGATGAGACTGGCGGCGATGTCGCAACAAGAGATCGACCGCTACCTCGTGGGACTCGATGATTGTGTTTGTCGAACCGGCAGAGTTGCAGGATGGTGAGGTGCGCGCGGACAATCGATGCCGCGCGGTTGCTCGCCGCTCATCCGCTACGTCGAGATTGAAGCGCGCACGCGGCTCCGACCGGCTATGGGTCGACGTGAACATCGAGAACGGACAGCGAGAACCGTTTGGTCTTCGCCGGTCGCACTGATCATGGACTGATGTCTCTGTCGCCGAGGCGACGCGCGGGGTGAGCTTCTCCGCCGCTCAGCCTGCGACGGTCTGGGAGGCGATCATCGCTCGGCCTAAGGAGGCGAGGCCTCGGAGGAAAGAGGAGGATTCGAGGTGTCGAAGCGATTCAGGGGTGGTAGGGCGCGGCCGATGAAGGTGGGACGGTCGCCTCAGGGCCGGATGAGGGTTCAGGATGACATGGTCGCTCTCTGACGGCCGCTTCCGCCTGAGGCGGCCGTCTTCGTTCGCTCATGTGCGGGTCGTAGCGGTCGATGGTAATGGCGACGGCTGCCTCAGAGTTTGGAGCGGGCGGCCCGGTTCAGTACCCTGTTCTTGGACAAGTGCTCTAGGGCAGCCGTCCTCTGGTTGCGGGGCCCCTGACTGTGTGGCGTTGGTCACGTGCGGCCTGCCCGACCCGTACCGAGATCGCCTCCGTGAGCGTTCATCGCAAACAGCACTGAGATGCGCATGGACCGTTCACCCCCGTCGGTCGTAGTCGCGCGACGGTGCTCGTTCGGGTAGTTGACGGGGAACGGTGATCCGACGGCGGGACCGTTCCCCATCAACCCGAATCGCCTTCATGGCCGGACGTCCGCGGCGCGCCGCGATGTCGCGTACGCAGTGCTTGCGACATCGGGTCCCATACCCGAATCACGCCGACGGACGTTTCCCCTCTGCGGCGGGTGCCAGCCACCCCCGGGGGACCGAACCATGCATGAACCGCAACATGATGCGCTCGCGGTACAGGATCGACCGGCCGAGCGGCGCAAACGCCGCTGGGAACAGGTACCCGTCGGTCCGCACTTCCAGCGTGCCGATGAACGTTTGTCCGGTCAAGAACCCGAGTTCGCTGATGCGCGGCAACGGCCGGATGAAAGGAACCGCTGATGTTGGCAGCGCGGCGAGCGGTCAGGCTGGTGGCCTCGATCGCGACGGCGGTTGTCCTGTCTGGCGCGTCGGCCTGGGCGATTTCGGCGGGCGGCAACGCTCGGAGTGTCGATTCACACCCGAGCCCAACGAGCACCTCGACCACCGCAGTCTGCAAGGGCGGGTGGGGCTACGGGGATACGAACCACTGCCACTCCGGACCTCCCGGACGCGCCAGCTCGACGAGCACCAGCTCCACGAGTTCCACCTCGACCAGCACGAGCTCGAGCTCGACGAGCTCGACGACGACGACGACGAGTGTGCCGTGCAAGCCTGGGTGGGGCTACGGGGATACGAATCACTGCCACTCCCGGCCGCCAGGACTGACAAGTAAGCACCACGGCCACAAGAAGCCCTGAGGGCCGTACAGCCGCCGCAGCCGCTCGCACGTACCGTTCTGGTCCGTGCATTGCGAGTTTCGTCGGTCGCGACGCGGGTGGGTCGACGCATGGAGGGCCGCAGGTGTGACAGTTGCGGAACCTTGTCAATCGGGTCTTGTTCGCGGGTGTACCTCATCGACCGGATTCGTCACCAACCACCGCGCTGAAGTGCGCTGTGCCGGTCGCGCGTAACTCGTCTGGTGTCGAACGAGCGGCGCACACGCGCTGCGCGGCGGGCGTGACCGTCAGCGCCCGGGCCGCGAGGCGAGAGTCGGGACGATAGGCCGTGCGCGGCGCCCCGCGTCTCCAAACCGGTGCGGTGCCCTTTCACGTCTTAGATAGGGCTGTCGGTCGGTGAACGAAAGAAGCAGCGGTCGCCGGGGTTAAGGCGTATCGCGATCGGACCCTCAAGCGTTCATTCCAACGAGATGGACAGCCGGTACGACCTCGACGACGAGACAATCGAGGCGCTGCTGGCCGGACACGCGCCGAGCGGCCATCCCGACCTCGCCGGGCTCATCGCCGACCTGCGTGCGTACGCCACGACGCTGCCTCGCCCGGGCAGCGAACTCGCGCGACTGCTCGACGGCACCGCGCCCCCCGTGGCTCAGGTCGCTCGCCGGCGGCCTCGGGTGCCGTCGGCCGTCGCCAAGATCGGCGTCGCTGCGGCCGCGGTCATCGCCGGTACGGGCGGCCTCGCCCTCGCCGGAGCACTGCCCGCACCGATACAAGCGGTGCTGTCGCACCTCGACAGCGGCAGGCCATCGCGGTCTCATTCGCAGGCGAAGACAGTCGCGGCCCTCAAAACGACCACCATCGTCCCCACGACCACGTCCAACATCGCCGCCAACGCAACCTCGACCAGTGTTCGTACCAACGGCGAGCAGGTGTCGGCGGTCGCCCACGACCACAACAACATCGGATGCGACCATGGACACGCGGTCGCGGCCGCGGCCTCCGACGACAAATCCCACGGTCAGCCCTGTCACCCAGAACCAACCGGCCACTCCGCCGCTACGCCTGCATCCGCCGCACACAACCCTCGCACGCTCGCCGGAGACCCACGCACCACGAGCCACGACAGCGTCGGGCAACCGCCCGACGCACACCACCCCGCCGGGCCCGGCAGCGGGCACTGACCGGACCCCAGAGGTT
>DATMUX010000397.1:0-2897 GCA_035563695.1 Acidimicrobiia bacterium | reverse complement strand
TGTGGATGTCGAGCGTCTTGGTCGACCGATGCCAGTGCTCGTCCCAGCACTCGTCGATGATGCGTTCTCGCGTAACCGCGCGCCCCGCCTCCGATGCGAGCAGCGAGAGCACGTCGAACTCCCGTGGCCGCAAGCTCAGTTCCCGATCGCCGGCCCAGGCGCGCCGGGCGTCGAAGTCGATCTTCAGATCGCCGACGATCACCGACTGGTTGAGGTGTCGCCCATCCGGGTGGCGAAGGTGCGCCCGTACGCGCGCGAGGAGCTCCGCGAGCCGGAACGGCTTCGTGACGTAGTCGTCGGCTCCGGCGTCGAGACCGAGCACGACGTCGGCTTCTTCTTGGCGTGCGGTGAGCACGAGGATGGAAACCGTCGGCGCGGACGCGCGCAGCTCGCGGCACAGGTCGATGCCATCGACGTCGGGCAGGCCGAGATCGAGCAGCACGAGATCAGGGGTCGAGCGCGCGAAGGCGCGCCGGGCGCTCCGGCCATTGACGGCAAGCGTCACGTCGTAGCCCTGGGCGTGCAGCGTCTGCTCGAGTGAACGGCCGATCGTCTCGTCGTCTTCGACGACCAGTACGTGGGTATCCATCCATCCAGGCTATTGGCGGTGAGGCTTCCGGCACCTTCGAGACGCGTTTACCGCACGCTTACCGCGCGAGAAGCCGACGTTTCGGCCCTCGCCCGTACCGTGCGAGACCCGGCCCGCCTATCGACGAGGGAGCAATCATGGGACCAGCCCGACGAATGGGCGTGAGCGTCGTGGCGGTTGCATTCGCACTCGCCGCGTGCTCGTCGTCGGCCCAGAAGGCAACCGCCCCGACGGCATCCGCTCCCTCGGGGCCTACGACCTCTTTGCGCGTCCCTCCTACGTCCGCCACCGCGCCGGGCACCGCGACCTCGACGGCGCCGGCATCGGTGAGTCCGGCTACCGCCGAGCTCAACCCGGCGGGCGACATTCCCGACAACCAGGTGTTCGTGAAGTACACCGCGCCCGACGGCCGCTACTCGGTGGTCGTCCCAGAGGGTTGGGCGCGCACGAGCGGCGGGGGTACAACGGTGTTCGCCGACCACTTCAACTCTATTCGCGTCGAGGTGCAATCGCGCGGGAACGCCCCGACCACGGCGACCGCGCGCGCGGTCGACGTTCCTGCGCTGCAGCGGTCTGCGCTGGGCTTCACTCTCGGCGACGTGACGTCGATCAGCCGGAGCTCCGGTCCGGTCGTGCTGGTGACGTATCGCGCCGACTCGACACCGGACGCGGTCACCGGCAAGAGCGTGCGGCTCGACGTCGAGCGGTACGAGTTCTGGCGCAACGGGACCCAAGTGACGCTCACGCTGTCGGCGCCTCAGGGATCCGACAACGTCGACCCGTGGATGAAAGTGACGCAGTCGTTCGCGTGGTCGGCGTGACGGCCGCGCTCGATGCCCACGACCTGTACCGCTTCTACCACGCGGGCGCCGAGGAGACGCTGGCGCTGCGCGGCGTGTCCCTCACGGTCGACCCGGGCGAGATCGTCGCCGTCATGGGGCCGTCGGGCTCGGGGAAGTCGACGTTGCTCGCGTGCCTCGCCGGACTCGACGAACCCGACGGCGGGATGGTGCGCGTTGGCGGTGAGCAGCTAACGCGCCGGAGCGAGACGACCCGGACAGCGTTGCGCGCGCGTCACATCGGCGTCTTGTTCCAGAGCGCGAACTTGCTCGACCAACTCACCGTCTCCGAGAACGTACGCACCGCACGCCGGCTTGCGCCCGGCTCCGGCAGCAAGCAGGTCGGCGAGCTGCTCGACGAGCTCGGCATCGGCGACCGCGCTCGCGCCCGACCTGCTGAGCTCTCGGGTGGTGAGCTCGCCCGCGCGGGTCTCGCTGTCGCGCTGGCGAACGACCCGACCGTCGTCCTGGCCGACGAGCCCACCGGCGAGCTCGATCACGCGAACGCGCTGCGTATCGTGGAACTCCTGCGGCGCGGGGCGGACCACGGCGGCGCGGTGATCGTGATGACCCACAGTCGCGCTGTGGCGTCGGGCGCCGACCGCGTGATCGCGCTGCGCGACGGTCAGGTCGTGCCGTGAACGGCGGCGTCGGGACGGCGAAGGCGCTCGTGCGGTGTGAGGGCGTCGCGCGTACCTATGGCAGCGAGAGGGGGGCGGTCGTTGCGCTCCACGGTGCGAGCTGCGAGATATTCAAGAGCGAGCAGATCGCACTCATCGGTCCGTCAGGATCGGGGAAGTCGACGCTGCTGCATCTGATTGCGGGTCTCGACGAGCCGACGGGAGGGACCATCTCCTGGCCCGCGCTCGGACCACGGGCCACGCTGCGGCCAGGGCCGGTCGCGCTCGTGTTCCAGGGGCCGAGTCTGCTCCCGCCGCTCGACGCGGTCGAGAACGTGGCGCTCCCACTCGTGCTGGCCGGCATCGAGGAAGCCGAGGCACGCGATCGCGCGCTCGCGGTGCTCGAGCGGCTGGAGCTTTCCGCCGTGCGCGCCAGACTGCCGGAGGAGCTGTCGGGCGGCCAGACACAGCGCGTTGCGATCGCGCGCGCGATGGCGCAGGCGCCCCGGTTGTTGCTCGCCGACGAGCCGACCGGCCAGCTCGACCACGACACCGCGGGGCACGTGATCACCGTGCTCCTCGACGCCGCGACCCAGACCGGTGCGGCGCTCCTCGTGAGCACGCACGACCCGGCCGTCGCGGACCGCCTCGCCACGTGCTGGCCGATCGTCGACGGCCGTCTCGAGGCCTCGCGCGCGGCGTCACCAACGCCGTCAGGCGGCTCGTGCTCGGATTGATCTGGGCCCGCGGGCTGCTGCGCCGCCCCGGCCGGCTCGGGGGCACTGCGATCGGTGTAAACGCTCATCGAAAACGACAGCACCTGTGATGGTTTTGTGATCGTCGAAAACG
>DATMUX010000396.1:0-9661 GCA_035563695.1 Acidimicrobiia bacterium | reverse complement strand
CGCTCGACCGCGAGCCGTCGGATCCGCGGGCCAGCCACGAACCCGATCCCGAAACGAGGGCGCTGTACGCCGACCGGCACGTGCAGTTCGAAGCTGCCTACGCTGCGCTTCTCCCGATCGACGAGGCGTTGTCGAGCCCGGCGCAGCTCGAGGGGCCGGGCGCGGGGCCGATGAATCAACCGTGATAGAGGACCGAAGAGCGGAGCCGCATCGCCATGACATCTTCGTACCCGTACTCGACTACCCACGACGTGCTGCGCGGCATGCCCTCGGAAGGACGGTCGCGCGCGTCCATCCTGCAGGAGCTCGAGCAGTTCGCGCACGACGAGGACCGCATGTGGGAGACCGGGAAGTGCTCCGGCACGATGTACTGCGGCGACCACGAGCACTACGAGTTCCTCGGGCGCGCCTTCGAGCTGTTCGCGCACGTCAACGCGCTCCAGCGCGACATGTGCCCGAGTATGACGAAGTTCGAGGGTGAGATCATCGCCATGACGCTCGACATGCTGCACGCCCACGCAGCGCCGGGTAGCGAGCCCGTCGGCATGGTCACATCGGGGGGGAGCGGCAGCATCCTGCACGCGGTGCTCGCGTACCGCGAGTGGGCCCGCGACACGCGCGGCATCGATCGCCCGAACTTCGTCAAACCCGAGACGGCGCATCCGGCGTTCGACAAGGCGTGCCACCTGCTCGGTGTGGAGTGCCGGCGGGCCGCGATCGATCCGAAGACGACGCTGGCCGACATCGACGCGATGGCCGCGTTGATCGACGACAACACGATCGCGATCGTCGGTTCCGCGTGCAACTACGGCTACGGGACCATCGACCCCATCGACGGGCTCTCCGACCTCGCGCAGGCACGCGGCATCGGACTGCACGTCGACGGCTGCCTCGGCGGCTTCATCCTCCCGTGGGGTCGGGAGCTCGGATACCCGAACATTCCCGTGTTCGACTTCCGCGTCCCCGGCGTCACCACGATCTCGGCCGACACGCATAAGTACGGTTACGGCTTCAAGGGCACGTCGGTGCTCGCGTTCCGCGACAAGGCGCTGCGCGACGGCCAATACTTCTTCATGACCGACTGGACGGGCGGGAAGTACGCGTCGCCCGGCATCGACGGCTCCCGCTCGGGCGGGCTGCTCGCGGCGACGTGGGCCGCGATGGTGAGCATGGGCCGCGACGGCTATCTCCGCTACGCGCGCCGGATCTTCGATACCGCGCTCGCGATGCAGGACGCAGTGCGATCGCATCCGGAGCTGCAGATCCTGGGCAACCCGACGTTCTGCTTCAGCTTCACGAGCGACGAGTTCGACATCTACCACGTCAACGACTTCATGCGAACGCGCGGCTGGCGCTTCAACGGTCAGCAGTACCCGAACTCGATCCACATGGCGGTGACGCGCCCGCAGACCCAACCGGGTCTCGTCGACATGTTCGCCGCCGATCTGGCCGAGGCCATCCGGTACGCGCAGGATCACAAGGACGACAAGCCGATGTCGGGCGCGATCTACGGCGGCGTCGAAGGTGGCATGACCGCCGAGGCCGACGAGTTCATCCGGTCGGTCATGGCCGACATGCTCGACAAGCATCAGGGACTCCCGCGACCCGCATGACCACGTACGTCGCGTTGTTGCGCGCCGTGAACGTCGGTGGCCGCAAGGTGCCGATGCAGGCGCTGCGCGAGCTGTTCGCCGGCCTCGGCCATCGCGACGTCGAGACCTACATCCAGAGCGGCAACGTCGTGTTCGCCGCCAAGGGCGCGGCGGCGCGCGTCAAGCCCGAGCTGGAGCATGCGATCGGCCGGGAGTTCGGCTTCGACGTCACGGTGCTGTTGCGGACGCACGCCGAGCTGACCAAGGTCGTCGCCGGCAACCCGTTCACCAAACAGGAGCCGTACGTGACGTTCCTCGACGCCGCGCCCCGCGCGCAGCAGGTCGAGGCGCTCGATCCGGGTCAGTTCGCTCCGGACGTGTTCGCGGTCAACGGCCGCGAGGTCTACCTGCACTGTCCGGGTGGTTACGGGCGCACGAAGATCAACAACGCGTTCTTCGAGAGCAGGCTCGCGGTCGCCGCGACGACCCGCAACTGGAACACGGTGCTGAAGCTGACGGAGATGGTTGCCGGCTGAGCGCGAGACGCCACCTCGTCGCGCTCACGAGCGAGCGCCCCGCGCACCTCCACACGGAAGCCGCACGCGCAGCAACGTGTTGCCGGGTGCCGAATCGATCGTGATCTCGCCGCCATGGCGTTCGACGACGATCCGGCGCGAGATGTCGAGGCCGAGACCGGTCCCCTTGCCGACATCCTTGGTCGTGAAGAACGGCTCGAAGGCGTGCGCCTGCACGTCGGGCGACATCCCCGGTCCGGTGTCGGCGATCTCGACGATCACGGCATCGCCACTTGCATCGGCGCGTGCTCCCACACGCAACGTGCCGTGGCCATCCATCGCGTCGATTGCGTTGTCGATGAGGTTCGTCCACACCTGATTGAGCTCGCCCGGGTTCGCCTCGATGCGCGGCAGGTCGGCCGCGTAGTCGCGCATGACGGTGACACCGCCCCGCATCTTGTGCCCGAGCATCACGAGCGTGCTCTCCAGCCCCTCGGTGACGTCGACGAACTGCAGCGAGGCGCGGTCGAGCTGCGAGTACGTCTTCACGGCCCCCACCAGCGTCGCGACGCGCGACGTCGACTCCTTCACCTCGCCGAGCAGTGCGGCCGTCGTCAGCGTGCTCGCCACCCACTCGAGACCCGGCTCGAGCGTCTCGGCGGGAAGCACCACCGCGGCCCGTTCGCACCACTCGACCCCGACGCCCGCGGCCGCGAGGGCCGGTGCGATGCGCCACGATGCGCGCACTCCGCGCCGGTCCAACCAATCGATGAGCACGTCCTCGTGCTCTCCGACCACCAACGGATCGGTCGGCGCGGCGGCCGCGTCGATCTCGCGGCGCAGTGCGTCGAGCGCGACGTAGCACTCAGCCGGCAGCGCGCGTTCGGCGAGGGCCACGAGCGACGCGAGGAGCGCGTCGCACGTCTCCTGGAGCGCGTCGACGGCCCGCACCGCGGCCGACGCGGGATTGTTGATCTCGTGGGCGAGTCCCGCGGCCAGCGTGCCGAGCGCGACGAGCGCCTCGCGCTGGCTCGACAGCGCTTCCATCGTGCGCACGGTCGCGAAGAACCCTTCGATCATGTGGACACCGAACGGCACCGTCTCGCGCGCCCAGCGCCCGAGCGCGTCGGCCGGCACGCGGAACATGCGCGTCGGCGCCACGGCTCGCCCCGTCGTGAGGTATCCGGCCTGGTCGTTCCACGCGCGGAACCCGCCCGCCCACACCCCGCGCCGCTCCATCACGTTGGCGACGGTCTCCTCCCGCCCGGCGCGCCGCGACAGCTCGACGCGGCCCTCGAGCAGCACCCACCAGAGCTCCGCCGGCTCACCCTGGTGGAACACCACGTCGCCCGGCTCGAACCGCACGTCGTCGCCGAGCGCCGCCAGCGCCTCGAGCTGCTCGTCGCTGATCCCGTCGAACAAGAAGACATCACGCAGATCTTCGGCGCGCATCAGATCGTCGCGAGGTAGCGGTGGACGAGGTAGACCGACATCGCGCCCTCGCCGACGGCCGAGGCGACGCGCTTCATCGAGTCGAGGCGCACGTCGCCGGCCGCGAACACGCCCGGGACGCTCGTTTCGAGCACGTATGGTGCGCGGGGAAGGGGCCAGCGCACGTCGCTGCGGGCCAGCAGGTCCGGGCCCGTGACGACGAAGCCCTTCTCGTCGCGCACGACGTCGCCGCCGAGCCAGTCGGTGCGCGGCGACGCGCCGATGAACACGAACAGCCAGTTGGTCGGTACCTCTTCCTCGGTTCCGGTCGCGCGATCGGCCAGCGTGATCGCCTCCAGATGGTCGTCGCCCCGGCCCGCGACGACCTCGGTGCGGACGCGCACGTCGATGTTGTCAGCGGCGCGAATGCGCTCGACGATATAGCTCGACATCGACTTCTCGAGCGAGTCGGAGCGCACCAACAGCACGACGCGCCGCGCGAACCGCGCCAGATTGAGCGTCGCCTGCCCCGCGGAGTTCGCCGCGCCGACGACGTAGACATCGTCGCCCTCGCACTGGCTCGCCTCGCTCGCCGTCGCGCCGTAATAGACACCTCGCCCGGTGAGGTCGGCGAGCCCGGCGGCGTCGAGCATCCGGTACGACACCCCGGTCGCGACGAGCACCGCGCGCGCCTCGACCTCGAGCCCGTCGCCGAAGCACACCGCGCGCACCGGGCCGCGCGTCTCGAAGCCGACGACGTCGCGCGCGAGTACCATCTCCGCACCGAACCGGCGCGCCTGCGCGACGGCGCGGTGCGTGAGATCCGCTCCCGACAATCCCTTCGGGAACCCCAGGTAGTTCTCGATGGCCGCGCTCTGCCCGGCCTGACCGCCCGGCGCCTCCCGCTCGACGACGACGGTGCGCAATCCTTCCGACGCGCCGTACACCGCGGCCGCGAGCCCGGCGGGCCCGGCGCCGACGATGCACAGGTCGTACAGCGGCTGTTCGGCCGTCGTGCGCAGGCCGAGCGCGTCCGCGAGCTCGCGCGTCGACGGCGCGCGCAACGTTTGGCCTTCGGGCACCAGCACGAGCGGGAGATCGGCGGCCACCGCGCCGGCGAGCTCCTGCAACCGGCGCGCCTCGTCGTCGTGCTCGACGTCGAACCACACGTAGGGCACGTGATTGCGCGCGAGGAAGGTCTTCACCTCGTGGCTACGCTCCGACCAGCGGTGCCCGACCACGCGCACGCCGCCATCAGTGTCGAGGTGCGCGTCGCGCCAGTCGCCCAACAGATCGTCGAGGACGGGATACAAGCGCTCGGCCGGCGGATCCCACGGCTTGAGCAGGTAGTAGTCGAGACCGATGTCGTTGATCGCCTTGATCGCGACGTCGGTGTCGGCGTAGGCCGTGAGGAGCACGAGCTTCGCGTCGGGCGCGTGGCGCCGCGCCTGTTCGAGGAACTCGACGCCGGTCATCTCGGGCATGCGCTGATCCGAAGCGATCAGCGCGACCGGCCGGGCGCGCAACGCGAGATCGGTCAGGACCGTGAGCGCCTCCGCGCCCGACGTCGCCCGCACGATGCGGTAGTCGGCGCCGTAGCGGCTGCGTAGATCGCGGGTGATCGCTTGCGAGACGGCGGGATCGTCGTCAACGGTGAGGATCGTCGCCTTCGCCACGGACTGCGCCTTTCGCTCGCCGGGGGCACGAAACTAGGCGCGCCGGCCGAAGATAGCGAGGAGCTTGGTCTGCAGGGGCGCATCGTCGGGCACCGCGACCGGTGGCGCAAACAATCCGGTTTCGTGCAGGTGCGCGGCGAACGGCAGCGTGCGCTCGTAGACCAGCTCCACGAGCTCGGGGTCGAGCATCTCTTCCGCCCCGATCCCGCGCGCGAGATCCCACGAGTGGATCAGGGCGTCGGTCGTCATCTCCCAGCAGTACTCCGCGGTCGGCCTGACGCCCACCGACAGGGAGACGTTGCCGTCGAGCACACCGGGCGCGCCGAACGCCGCGCGCGACGCGCGTACAGCCGCGTCCCACGCCGCGACCGGGTCGTCGCCGAGCCGGTCGCCGTCGAAGCGGTCGCCGATGTCGCTCACGGTCCGGCCGTCGAGGAGCGGCGGCACCCAGAGCTGTTCGACGGTGACGTGGTTCACCAGCATGCGCACGTCCCAGTCGGTACAGGGCGTCTCGTCGTGCCACTGCGTCGCGCCCACCGCCTGAACATGACGGCCGAAGCCGGCGGCCGCCCGCTCGAACAGGTGGATCAGTTCGGTCATTGCCGGCCTCGCTCGCTCTCTCGGACCCCGGCGAACTCGAGCAACTGGGGCACGAGGAGATGCCACCGCTCGAAGAGCGCGCCCGTGCCCGCGCGCGCCGCCTCGCCGCGTTCGTTCCATTCGTTGTCGCCCCACGGCGGCTCGACGAGCACCGACCCACGGATCAGCTCGTGCACCCGCTCCGACGTCGCCCGCGTGTGATGCGGGTCGCTCGCGCCGCTGCGGAACACGATCGTGGGCACCTCGACTCTCGCGCACTCCTCGTCGGAGATTCCGGGGATGGTCGCGCCCGGGCTCGGGCAGTACGCGAGCATCCACTGCTCGAGCGTGGCGATGAACCGGCGCGGGTCGAGATCGAGGAACCGCCGCCGGTTCCGCGGGTTGCGCTCGAGGACCTCCGCCCAATCCGGGAGCTCCACGACCGCTTCCATCCCGCCGCTCCACGCGGCGCGGATCGACTCGCCGCAGTAGTGCACCGCGAGGAGCATGAGCCCGTAGACCCCTCCCGAGATCCACCACAAGCCGAGCCGCGCGGCGACGTGCGGGTGGCGCGCCGCCGTGAGCAGCGAAACGCGCGATCCGCCCGAACCGCCGATGATGAACGCCGGCGCCAGGTCGAGCGCGCCCAGCAATCCCGCCAGCGCGTCGGCCTGCATCTCCGACTCCGACGAACCCTCGAAGCACACGTCCGACGCGCCACAGTTGGGGCGGTCCCAGATCAGCACGCGCCGGCCGTGCGCGGCGAGCCCCTCGGCCATCTCGCGGACACCGGGGGTGTCCTTGCCGAACCGGCCTCCGGGCGTCAGCGCCCACGGCGGCCCGCTGTCGCCGATGATCTCGTAGGCGATCATCGTTCCGCCGACGTCGACCGTGGGCACGCCTGCACCCTAGGCCGCGGCGGGCATTTGTCGCGGGAGTGGACCGGGACGAGACTCGCGGTGATGCTCGTCAACCACTGGATCGACGGCAAAGCCCTCGAGACCGTCCCCGAACGCGCCGGCGACGTCTACGACCCCGCGACCGGCCGCGTCACCCGGCAGGTCGCCCTCGCGTCGCCCGCCATCGTCGACGAGGCCGCGAGCGCGGCGCGCGCCGCGTATGCGGCATGGCGCACGACCTCGCTGGCCGAACGCACCCGCATCCTGTTCCGGTTCCGCGACCTGCTGCAACAACGCGCCGGCGACCTGGCCGCGATCATCACCTCGGAGCACGGCAAGGTCGTGAGCGATGCACGCGGCGAGGTGGCGCGCGGACTCGAGGTCGTCGAGTTCGCGTGCGGCATCCCCCAGCTCCTGAAGGGCAGCTACTCCGAAGGCGTGTCGGCGCGGGTCGACGTGTTCTCCATCCGCCAGCCGCTCGGCGTCGTCGCGATCATCAGCCCGTTCAACTTCCCGGCGATGGTGCCGTGCTGGTTCTTCCCCATTGCGATCGCGGCGGGCAACACCGTGATACTGAAGCCGAGCGAGAAGGATCCGTCGGCCGCGAACTGGATCGCCGAGCTGTGGGCGGAGGCGGGGCTCCCGGCCGGTGTGTTCAACGTCGTGCACGGCGACGCCGACGCCGTCGACCGGCTCCTCGAGCATCCCGACGTCGCCGCCGTGTCGTTCGTGGGATCGACGCCCGTCGCGCGCCACGTGTACGAGACCGCGACGCGCCACGGCAAACGCGTGCAGGCACTCGGCGGCGCGAAGAATCACATGGTCGTGCTCCCCGACGCCGACCTCGACCTCGCGGCCGACGCGGCCGTCAACGCGGGATTCGGGTCCGCCGGGGAACGGTGCATGGCGATCTCGGTGGTCGTCGCGGTCGGCGACATCGCCGACGACCTCGTCGGCCGGATCGCCGAGCGCATCGGCCGGCTCACGGTCGGGACGAGCGAGGCCGGCGCCGACATGGGACCGCTCGTCACGGGCGCGCATCGCGACAAGGTCGCCGGATACCTCGACGCCGGGGTGCGCGACGGCGCGACGTTGGTCGTCGACGGCCGGAACCACGCGATCACCGGCGGCGGCTTCTGGCTCGGCCCGAGCCTCTTCGATCGGGTGACGCCCGCCATGTCGCTGTACACCGACGAGATCTTCGGCCCGGTGCTGTCGACCGTGCGCGTCGCCACGTACGACGACGCGCTCGCCCTGGTGAACGCCAACCCGTACGGCAACGGCACGGCCATCTTCACGAACGACGGCGGCGCCGCGCGCCGGTTCCAGAACGAGGTCGAGGCCGGGATGATCGGTATCAACGTGCCGATACCCGTGCCCGTCGCGTACTACTCGTTCGGCGGCTGGAAGGGATCGTTGTTCGGCGACACGCACGCGCACGGCACCGAGGGTGTGCACTTCTTCACCCGCGCGAAAGTGGTGACCAGCCGCTGGCTCGACCCGAGTCACGGCGGCGTCAACCTCGGTTTCCCGCAGAACGAGTAGCGATCAAGACACGAGGAAGGGGATCGCCATGGGGCTTCCGCTCGACCAGGTCAAGGTGATCGACGCCGACACGCACATGACCGAGCGGCACGACCTGTGGACGGCCCGCGCGCCGGCCGAGTGGAAGGACCGCGTCCCGCACGTCACGCAGGTCGACGGCGCGGCTACCTGGGTCGTCGACGGCGCGGTGCTCGGACGGGCGGGCGCGGGCGGCGTCGTCGGCCGCGATGGCCACAAGGGTCGTTCCTTCGAAGGCCTGTACGAATGGGAGATCGAACAGGCGCACGTGGCCGCGTACGACCCCGTCGCCCGGCTCGAGCTGCTCGACGAGATCGGCATCTGGGCCCAGGTCGTGTTCCCGGGCGTCGTCGGTCTCGGCGGACAGGGCCTCGCCGACGTCGTCACCGACGTCGAGCTCCGCACGCTCTGCCTCAAGATCTTCAACGACGCGAACGCCGAGCTCCAGGACGAGTCGCGCAACCGCCTGCTCCCCATGGCATTGCTGCCCGCGTGGGATATCGACGCGTGCGTGCGCGAAGCGCATCGCGTCGCCGGCCTCGGCCTGCGCGGCGTGAACATCACGTCCGATCCCCAGGACGTCGGTGCACCGGATCTCGCGAGCCGCGCGTGGGATCCGCTGTGGGAGGCGTGCAGCGAGCTCTCGCTCCCGGTGCACTTCCACATCGGTGCGAGCCTCACGACGATGAACTATTTCGGCACGTACCCGTGGGATTCCCACGACGACGACACGAAGCTGGCGATCGGCGGCACATTGCTGTTCATCGGCAACGCGCGCGTCGTCGTCAACATCATCTGCTCGGGCATGCTCGAGCGCTTCCCGAAGCTGAAGATCGTGTCGGTCGAGAGCGGCGCCGGTTGGGTGCCGTTCATCCTCGAAGCGCTCGATTACGAGATGGCGGAGAACGCGCCGAACTTGAAGGCCGCACTCTCGCTCTCGCCGAGCGAGTACTTCAGACGCCAGATCTACGCGACGACCTGGTTCGAACACACCGATCTGCCCGCGATCGTCGCGGCCGTCGGCGAGGACAACATCATGTTCGAGACCGACTTCCCGCACCCGACCTGTCTGTACCCTGATCCGTTGAAGACGGCCGAGCACAACATGCGCGACCTGAGCCCGGACGCCCAGCGGAAGATCCTCGGCGACACCGCCGTAAAGCTCTACCGGCTCTGAACGGCTGACCCTCGCCGAGGGTCGATCGAATCGGCGGCCTGGCGCAGGCGTGACGACCCGGCTCGCAAGATCCGCGCAATCTGTCGTCGCCGGCGCGCGCGGCGGCGCTCCCGATCGACCTCGCGCGCCGGTCCGAGCCACGCGTCGGTGTGTTCGTAGCCCCGGCGCCGCAGTTCCTCTCCGGCGGCGATGTCGAAGGCGACCCGGTCGCGGGTGTCCCATTCCTGCC
>DATMUX010000395.1:0-2385 GCA_035563695.1 Acidimicrobiia bacterium | reverse complement strand
AGCTCGACCGCGATCGGGTCGGCCGGCGAGCCTGGTCGACCCGATCCCGCACCCCAGCGTGGCGAGGAGTAGGTGCCGGGCCAGGCGCGGTCGAGACCTGCATTGGTGCTCGCGCGGGCATGAGAGGTCGGTTCGAGACTGCATGCGTCCGCCAGCGCTCACGCAGGCGCGGACGGCGCGGGCAGGGCTGGCTAGATGGCGCCGTTGCCCTGGCTGGGGGCGAGCTTACGCGTCGGCCGGGGCGCGTTCGGTGTCGGCTCGCTCTGCTGGGTGCTCGGTCGCCGCCCAGCTCGCCAGAAGGTCGAGCGCCTCGGCGGATCGGCTACCCGGCTCGGCGCTGAAGACTGCAAGGCGTAGCTCGCTGTCGGCGGGGATCTCCATGACTTCATATTCGAGTTCCATGTCGCCGACGACGGGGTGGTGAAGTCGTTTGCGGCCGGTCTGGTGGTAGCGGACGTCGTGCGCGGCCCACCACTTGCGGAATGGCTCGCTGCGCATCGAGAGCTCGCCGACGAGGTCGGTCATCGTCCGGTCGTGCGGGTTCCGGCCCGCGGCCGAACGGAGGTTTGCTACCAGGTCCTTGGCCGATTTCTCCCAGTCGATGAAGAACACCTGAGCGGCGGGGTCGAGGAAGGTGAAGCGCGCGGAATTGGGTGGCTGCTCCGGACTCTCGAACAGCGGCGCGTAGAGGGCGCGGCCGAGCGCGTTTGCCGCAAGGTAGTCGCCTCGTGTGTTGCTTATCGCCGCCGGCGAGCCGATGCTGTCGAGGATGCGCTGCACGACTGGGCGGACTTTTTGTGTGCTCGCGCGGCGCGTGCGCCGGGAAGGAGCCGGACTCGCTGCATGTGCGAGGTCGAAGAGGTGGGCGCGCTCGGCGTCGTCGAGCTGGAGCGCGTCGGCGAGCGCTTCGAGCACCGTGTCCGAGACGCCCGAGGCGTTGCCCCGCTCCAGTCTCTTGTAGTACTCGACGCTGACCCCGGCGAGCGACGCGACCTCTTCGCGGCGCAGGCCCGGCACCTGGCGGCGGCCGTAGCTGCGCAGCCCGACCTGCTCGGGCGTGACCTTGGCCCGGCGTCCGGCCAGGAACTCGGAAAGCTCATTGCCTGCGTTCATGCTCTCAAGGCTAGGGATGTGGAACACCGAGAGGGGTGTCTTGCCAGGGCCCCTCTCGCAGGGCCCCTACAGCCCTCGCATTTCGGGTCATAGTGCTGGACATGACACCGAACGACATTCCAAAGATCACTCTCAACAATGGCGTGCAGATGCCGGTGCTCGGCTTTGGCGTCTACCAGATCCCGGCAGAGGAGACCGAGCAGGCCGTTATCGACGCGCTCGCCGCCGGCTACCGGCTGCTGGACACCGCGGAGTCCTACGGAAACGAGGAAGCGGTCGGTCGCGCGATCGGCCGCAGCGGCGTTCCGCGCGAGGAGCTGTTCGTAACGACCAAACTCTGGATCCACTCCGGAGAAGAGGCCGCCAAGCGCGCGTTCGCGAAGTCGCTCGAACGACTCGGGCTCGACTACGTCGACCTATACCTGATCCACCAGCCGCTCGGCGACTACTACGGAGCTTGGCGCGCGATGCAGGAGCTCAATCGCGAAGGTGTGGCAAAGGCGATCGGCGTGTCGAACTTCTTCCCTGACCGCCTCATCGATCTGATCGACCACAACGAGGTCACCCCGGCGGTCAACCAGATCGAGACCCACCCGTACAACCAGCGCCGCGCCGATCAGGACTTGATGCGCGAGCACGGCGTCGCGCACGAATCGTGGGGGCCGTTCGCGGAGGGCAAGAACAACATCTTTTCCGACCCGACCCTCAGCGACATCGGCTCCGCCCATGGCAAGTCGGTCGCGCAAGTGATCCTGCGCTGGCTCATCCAGCGCGACATCGTCGTGATCCCGAAGTCCGTCCGACCCGAGCGGATGCGCGAGAACATCGACGTCTTCGACTTCGAGCTAAGCGAGGACGAGATGGACCGGATCGCCGGGCTGGACACGGGCGGAACGTTGTTCTTCGACCACGCTGACCCGGAGATGGTCGGTTGGCTCAACAGCAGGAAGGGAGACTGATGGAGAAGCGAACGCTCGGACAGACCTCGAAGTGACGCCCCACAACGCCAGGGCTGTCCCCGGTCGCCGCCCGCCTCAGGCGTGAGCACAGCACGGACCGTCCCCACTCCACTCGGCCGCGCCCTGCTTCCCACGTCGCACGCGCATCTCAGCCCTGACGGCGAGAGACCTCCCTCGCGCGGCAGGCGCGTCTCCGGAGTCGGTGCGACGGGTCTCGGCCTCGACGGCAGGTCGCAGGTACGCGAGATCCGCGCTTTGCAGGTGCGGGCGGCGCCGGCGGCTCTAGATGACTGATGCCACGGTTACGTGGTGT
>DATMUX010000394.1:0-3942 GCA_035563695.1 Acidimicrobiia bacterium | reverse complement strand
GAGCCACGACGCGAACACGGCACGGAGCTGTATCGACAGCGCGCCGGGGATGTGGCGCTCGGCGAACGCGCCGATCGGTCGCGCGTCGATGATGACCGCGCCGGCCTCGATCGCGGAATGGAACTCGTCGACGTCGAGCGTGGGCAGCTCCGGCAGCATGCCGTACAGGCGTGCGCCGCGCCGGTTCACCTCGGGCAGGCGAGCGAAGTACGGGGGGAACGTGCCGAAACCGGCGACCATCGTGCGCACGAAGGTGTCCTCGTCGTCGATCACCAGGAGCGGGTTGGTTCGACGCTCGCGGCCTATCGTCGTCGTCCGGTCGCTCGCGCCCGGCGCGGAGCAGAACGAGCCTGCGCCATGCGTTGGGTACACGGGCAGCTCGTCGGGCAGCGTCAAGATCCGTTCGCGGAGCGCATGGAACAGCTGACGGGTCAACGCTTCTCGCGGTTCGGGTCCGAGCAGGTCGGTACGGCCAACCGTGCCGACCATCAGCGACCCGCCGGAGAACAAAGCGACCGGCGTGCCGTCTTCGGCGAGCAGGTAGGCGAGATGGTCGGGCGTGTGGCCGGGCGTGGCGATCGCACGCAGCACGAGACCGTCCGCAATGGCAAGTTCGTCACCGTCGGCGATGTCGTGGTGCGGAACCTCGAGGCCGGCGTCGGCAGAGGCGATGAACGTCGCGCCGCGCGCTTCAAGCTCGGGACTGCCCGACACGTAGTCGGCATGGCTATGCGTGTCGGCGGTCCAGCTGATCGTGAGCCCTCGCTGTGCCGCAGCTTCGAGGGCGCGCTCCGGCAAGCGTGGCGGATCGACAACGAGCGCGTGGCCGTCGCCGAGATCGACGAGGTAGCTCGAGTGGCCGAGCCCCTCGTCGACGAACGCGGTGATGGACGGGGTCGCGAGCTTCGTCATCGCCGACCATCGTGCCCCGCCATGAGGTCATTGTCAAGTAATAGTTTGATTACTTGACAATGAGAGGATCGACCGGCACGATGGGCGCCATGGGTGACCGCGCCGCCAAGGATGCGCTCTACGACGGATTCGCCGACATCGCCAAGGCCATAGGCAGTGGGCGGCGCTGCGAGATCGTCGACCTCCTTGCGCAGGGCGAACGTCGCGTCGAGGACATCGCCGATGAGCTCGACCAGAGCGTCGCGAACACGTCACACCACCTTCGCGCGATGGCGCGCGCCGGGCTCGTCACGACCCGTCGCGACGGCACGCGCATCTACTACCGGCTCGCGAGCGACCGAGTCGCCGAACTCCTCAGCGCGCTGCGCGACGTCGCCTCCACGCACGCAGCCGGGCTCGAGCGCCTCGCCGCGGCGTACCTCGGCGAACGCGACGGCATCGAGACCATCGACCGAGCCGAGCTCGCCGCGCGGCTCCAGCGGGGCGAAGTGCTCGTCCTCGACGTGCGGCCCGAAGCCGAGTACCAAGCCGGCCACATCTCCGGCGCACGTTCGGTCCCGATCGGCGAGCTGAAGCGACATCTGCGCGCGTTGCCGAAAGATGCTGACGTCGTCGCGTACTGCCGCGGGCCGTACTGCGTCTACGCCGACGACGCGGTCCGCGCACTCCAAGAGAAGGGGTACCACGCCCGTCGCCTGGAAGACGGGTTCCCCGAGTGGCATCGTGCGGGCTTCCCCGTCACCGTCGGGAGGTGACCATGGCTGAAGATCTGCTCGTCGACCCGGTGCGCCTGCGTGACGAGGTGCGCGACAAGTACCGCGCGGTCGCGCTCGATCCGCACCGGATCTACCACTTCCACACCGGCCGGCCCCTCGCGGCGGGCCTGGGCTACGACGCCAGGCTCGTCGACGCGCTCCCGGACGTTGCGGTCGAATCGTTCGCCGGTGTCGGCAATCCGTTCTCGCTCCGACGCCTCGAGCCGGGTGAACGCGTGGTCGACGTCGGCTCGGGCGCCGGGTTCGACTCGTTCATCGCTGCCGCGCAGGTCGGCGCTACGGGTCGTGTCGTCGGCGTCGACATGACCGCCGAGATGCTCACGAAGTCGCGCGCGACTGCGGCTGCGCTCTCGTACGACCACGTGGAGTTCCGCGCAGGGTTCGCCGAAGCCCTCCCCGTCGAGGACGGCTGGGCTGACGTCGTCATCTCGAACGGGGTCATCAACCTCTGTGCCGACAAGCGCGGGGTGTTCGCCGAGATCCACCGCGTCCTCGAGCCCGGCGGGCGCCTCCAGTTCGCCGACATCGCCAACGGCCGGCCCGTCCCACACGAGGCGTTGCGCGACATCGATCTCTGGACCGGCTGAATTGCCGGGGGGCTGCCCCGTGCGGGCTGGCAGCAGATGCTCGAAGACAGCGGATTCGGCGACGTCGAGATCGGCGACGCGTGCGACACGTTCGGCGGCGCAACGGGCGAGGAGAAGGCACGCGCGTTCGACGTGTATGGCTACGCGTTTTGCGCGCGTCGGGCGTGACCTTCAGCCGGTAGCGGCCGCGCTGGACCTTGGCCGCGTGTCGGCGGGTTCGCACCGTCGCGGCATGTCTGAGGAGCTTCCATGCGCGTGCTCGTCATCTTGAACGACCCGGCGTACGGGACCGAGCGTGCGTACAACGCGCTGAGTCTCGCCGGCTCGCTCGCCAAGCGCGACAACGTTTTGTCGTGCGCGTGTTCTGCTTCGGTGACGCGGTCACCTGCGCGGTCGCGGGCCAGCACGTCCCGGACGACTACCACCACCTCGACCGGATGATCGTCGAGGCCGCGCATCACGGCACCGAAGTCGGCTTGTGTGGCACGTGGATGGATGCCCGTGGCATCACCGACGACATGATCATCGACAGCGCGCGACGTTCGTCGCTCGACGAAGTGACCGACTGGGTGCTCTGGGCCGACAAGACGATTACGTTCTGACCGCGAGCTGATCAGGCCGACACGGTCGCCGACAGTGCCCGCAACGATGCGCGCATCTCGCTCCGCAACGCCGGACGGCGTAGGTGCACGAGCAGGTACTTGCGCCAGAACGTGCGCGGGTGCAGCTCGACGGTCACGGTAACCCGCGTGCCGGTGCCGTCTCGTTGGACGGTCCAGTCCCAGTCCGCGTACGACGGGTTGCCGTCGTCGGTCTGCGAGCGGTGACGGAAACGACCCTGCTCGGCGTCGAACTCGACGAGTGTCGAGCGGCTCACCCAGGATTGGCCGAGTGCGCGCATGCGGACCTTCCATACCGCGCCCGGTGTGAGCTGCGCGGGCTGTTCGAGCACTTGGGTGATCCCGTCGTTCCACTCGGCCAGCCGCGCGATGTCGGTCAGCCGTGCGAAAACCGCGGCCGGGCTCGCGTCGACGTGTGCCGTCGCCGATTCACGCATGACCATCAGTAGTTGAAGGTGAGCGCGCCGCCTTCGGTGAACTCGTACACCGAAGGAGCACCCTTGACCTCGGCGCCTTCGACCCACTCGGCGTCTTGGAGGCCGCGGGTCTTGACGCACACCGGGCATGCGAAGAAGCGGCCGCCGCGCTCGACGTACTCCTTGTGCAGCTCGAGCACCGACGGCGCGCCCGGAACCTCGACCGTCGCCGCGAACCCGGACGTCGCGACGTTGATGGCGTCCTTCGTGAGCCACATGACGACCTGCTTGCCCTTGCGAAGCGCCTCGACGCCCATCAGGTAGCCGATGAGCACCGACTCGGGGTCGTCGAGTCCATGCGTCTGTCCGATCACGACCTTGTCGTCGGCTGCCATGCCGTTCTCCTCGTCGTCGAATTCCTGCTCGACGGTACGGATGTACGGCGGCGCTGTCGTCCGGCGTTCACCCGACAAACAGCGACGACGCACGTAGGCTTCGACCATGGCGTCCGAGCGCGACGGTGGCTTGCGGCTCGCGGAGCTCGTCGCGGCGTTCTCGCTCGCGACCGACCTCGGCATGGGCCAGCCGATGGAGCACGTGCTGCGCGCGTGGCGCATCGCCGCCGGATTGG
>DATMUX010000393.1:0-3141 GCA_035563695.1 Acidimicrobiia bacterium | reverse complement strand
CAAGAAGATCGAGTCGCTCAACTCGGGCGGCGACGGCCCGCCGACGCAGAAGGTCACGATGACGAAGGTGACGATCAGCGGCGCCTAGGAACGGCGCCGCGGTCGGAGGCGCGCTCGGGTTTGGAGTCGTGAGGTGCCACGTTCGGGCACCGTGATGCTCCAGAACCGGGTGCTTCCGCTTTGGAGTCGTGAGGTGCCGCGTTCGGGCACCGTGGTGCTCCAAAGTCGGGCGGGGTGGGCTCAGCCGAGCTTGGCCATGATGCCCGCGATCGTGGGATCGCTGCACACGTTGGCCGGCTGACCGTTCGTCAGCTTGCAGATCGCGGCGGTCATCGTGTTCGCGGCGCCGACCGCGCCCTTGGCGATCGGGCTCGACGGGTCGTGGAGCGCGGTGGCGATCTGCTCGGCCGTCTTGCCCTGCAGCACGCTCGCGTCGTAGGTCGCGCCCGTGGTCACGTAGCGGCCGCCGAAGTTCATGAACGGGATCGAGCCGGGCTGAGTCGTATACGGCGCGACATCCCAGGTCGCCATCAGCTGTGCCTGCTCGGCCGTCGGTGTCTCGAGCGGCTTGCCGGTGCGCGTCTCGGTCTCGACCGGCTCGAACACGATGTACTTGCTCGTGTACGTCGAACCGTAGAAGGAGAACGTGTGCGTGTTCGGGAACACGTCGCTGCTCGACGACTGCGTCTGCTGGAGATTCGTGAACGTGCCGAACCGCGATAGCGCGAGCACCATTGCCCAGCGCTCGGTCGCGCAGAACGGGCAGTACTCCGCGCCGATGTAGAGAATGCGCGGCTTGCCGTTCGTGGTGAGCGGCGCGCTCGAGATCGGTTGTGGCGCCGAGGTCGCGGTTCCTACGCCGACCGTCGAGAACACCGACGGGCTCACCGACGTCACCTGGGCGACGACCGCGGGCGATGCGGGCACGCGGTCGGGAATGGACGAGTTGTTGCCGCCCCTCGCGACCGCGGCCACGAGCGCGATGCCGACGACGGCCACCACCGCTCCGATGATCAAGGTCGTACGGCTGCCCGACTGCTTGCGCGCCTTCGTGATCGCGGACTTGCGCGCCCGGGCGTTCGCCGGCCGGGTGGGCGGAGTCTTCGCAGGTTTCGCGGTCTTCGTCGTCTTGGCGGTCATGGCTCGGTCGGGGCCGATCGCGCGATCAGCACCAAGGCGATGATGACCGCGAAAGCTGAGAGAGCCATGAGTGGCAACGACACGAATCCGAACTCCCACACGTAACGGATCGTGCACGGCTCGGTCGTGGTGCAGAACGAGCTGTGCTGGCTCGGGAAGGCCTGCAGTTGGGTGTGATAGATCGAGATCACGGAGCCGAGCGTCGCCACCGGTACCACGTACCACCACACCAGGCGGTCCCGCCGCAGGGCGCCCACGAGCAACGTGATGCTCAGCGGGTACATCGCGATGCGCTGGTACCAGCACAGCTTGCACGGGACGAAGTGCGCGATCTCCGAGTAGTACAGGCTGCCCAGCGTCGTCGTCATCGCGACCGCGAACGCGATCCACAATGCGACCCGGGAGAGGTCGCCGTAGAGCACGCCCGCGCCCGACTCGGGATCGCGCCGATGCAGGTAGGCGAGCACGAGTGCGGTCGCGGTTCCGGCCCAGCAGGCCACCGCGAGCGTGGCGAAGAACACCGAGAACGACTGCGTGCTCATGTCGCGGTCTTCATCGTCGCGCGCGCCGGCCGGCCGAACCGGTACCGGACTACGGGGTCGCTAGGCAGACGGCGCGGATGCCGACGGCTTCCGGCGGGCCGTCACGATCGCGACGATCGCCACGATCAGGCCGATGGCGCCCACGATCAACCCGATGATCGCGATCGTCTTGGCGCTGTCATCGCTGCTGCTCGACGTCGACGTGGTCGTGGCCGTCGCGGACGAACCGCCCGTGCCCGAGGTGAGGGTGAGCACGGGCACCGGGTTGTCGGGCTCGGGGCCACCGGGCGGCGTCTGTTGCACCCAGCTCACGGTCTTGCCGTCGCTGTAGGTCTGCACGGTGGGGAACTGGAGCTCCGATGCGTCGCTGGGCAAGCCGACGGAGACACTGAACTCCTGGAACGCGCCGACCGGGACGCCCGATCCCTGCGCCGTCCAGGTCACCGTGTCGACCGCGTCGTTGACCGGGCCGCTGTCGGTCTGGATCGCCTGCGTCGTGTGGAACATCGCGACCTTGGCGGTCCATCCCGCGATCGGCTGCGTGAGCGCGTCGGCGATCGGGTGGTCGTGAGGGAACTGCACCACGATCTTCGTCGTGGTCGCGTTTGACTCCTCGTTGGGCACGACAAACGCGAGCACCGCGTCGCTTCCCTTCGGTGCCACCGAAGGATTGATCTTGACGTGGGCCCATGCCGGCGAGGCCGCCACGACGAGCGCAATGCCCGCCCCCGCACAGACGATCGCGAATCGACGCACCTTGTTCCCCTTTTTGACGTCGGTTGAGGTCGAATACGAGTCGCCCGCGCGGGCGAAAAAGTTCCCGAATGTCTAGGCGACGCGCAGCGCGGCGCGGCTCTGGAAGTGATCGGCCACGAGCATCCAGAGCAGGCCCGTGCCCACGAGCTCGAGGAGGTGGGTCGTCTCGGTGAGGGCGATGGCGCGGCCGTTGAGCACGTCGATGACTGCCGTGATGATCAAGCCCCCGGAGAGCGCGGCCGCGAAGGGCAACAGTCCCACCGCGCGGAGTGGGCGCCAGGCGGCGAAGACGAACGCGATCGCGAGCGCGAGATCCCACGCGCCGACCTCGTGGGCGATGTGGATCGGCGCGCCTTCGTCGGACCCGAACAGCAGTGTGGGCACGGCCAGTCCCAGCTGGGCCACGGCCACGGCAACCAGCCCGAGGCGCAGCACGGTGGTCGTCGGGGTGAGCGCGTGGCGCTCCTCGCGCGCCGCGGCGAGGACGCGCGCGGTGAGGTCGGGCGGAGCGGGGCGGGCGGCCGTCAGCGCCCGGCGCAGGGCCCGGGCTTCCTCGACGAAGTCCCGGCACGCGGCGCAACTGCGCAGGTGATCGCTGATCTGGCGCGGCGCGATCTCACTCGTCTCGCCGTCGAGGATCGCGGAGCAGGCCCGGCGAATTCGTGTGCACACCATGCCCAGTAGTCGTCGCCGGCCATCGTCC
>DATMUX010000392.1:0-2723 GCA_035563695.1 Acidimicrobiia bacterium | reverse complement strand
CCTCCCGGCCTCAAGTGCGACCCGGGCACCGCGACGTTCGCGAAGGTCATCGTCCGCCCGAAGAAGCGCTTCTGGCGCGGCCCGAACAAGACGCTGCCGTTCCAGGTCACGGCCGCGCCGCAGGGAGAGGCACCGGTCACGGCCGACGGCGTGATGGTGCAAGAGGCGATCATCCCGCGCTGGCTGCCCGCCGCGCTCGCGGCGCTCATCGCGCTGGCGATCGTGCTCGCGATCCTGTGGGCGACGCTGTTCAAGCCGGCGATCCAGGACGCCGCCAAGACCGAGGCCAACAAAGCACTCGCGGCCACGCAGAACCAGGCGAACCAGGCATCGAAGCAAGCGGCCGCGGCGGCGACGTCGGCGAAGAAGGCGGCAGATGCCGCGGCCAGCGTCGGCGCGACGACGGTACCGAACGGAGTGACGACCACGACGTCACCGAGCCTGAACTCGCTCATCTCGGGCGGCAACGGGACCTCGTTCCGGCTCCAGACCAGCGTGGCCGCCGCCGGGAACCAGACCGTCCCCGCACCGGCACCGCCGGCCGGCAAGAGCTTCATGCTCACCGACATGGTCCTCGAGAACCCGCAGGGTGACACCGGTCAGATCACGATCAACCGGACCAACCCGAACGCCGTGCTGTTCCAGGTCGGCTTGGGCAACTTCCGCGATCTCGACTATCACTTCGTGTCGCCGATCCTGTTCCGGCCCGGCCAGCAACTCAACATCCAAGTGAACTGCACGACGCCCGGATCAGGTGCCTCGACCTGCAATCCCGCCGTTTCGTTCTCGGGCGTCTTCGCGACGTTGCCCTGAGCAGACGCCGAGTCTCGTCGCGGAGCCAGAGCGGAGTAGCGAGCCGGCGCGCGTCGCGCGGTGCGAGGGCTATTGCGCGAGTCGCAACGCGATGCGGTCGAGCAGCTCGGCCTTTTGCTCGTCGAACTCCTCGAACGTCACCGTGCCCGCGTCGTAGTCGGCGTGCAACGCCTCGATCCTCTGCACGAGCTGCTCGGTCGTGAGGTCGTCGTCGAGATCGGTGCTCGCCTGCACGAGATCGTCCTCGGTGCTGCGTTCTTGGCGGCGCTCCCGCTTCGCGGCAGCCTTCAGCTGCTTGGCACGTTCGCGTTGGCGTTTTCCGGAGGTGGTTCGTCGAGTTGCCATGGGGTCCCGAATGGTGCTGAATGCTCGATCTGCCGCGATCTGTCTCGATCTGTCTCGAGGTGCGCGGCCCGGCCGGCACACGCGATTGGGCCGAGAGCATGATTCTACGGTGCCGGCGCGCGCCTGCCGGATCACCCACCCGCGCGAGCTGACGCGCGAACCGGTAGACGGCACAATTAGCGCATGCTTGGACGGACGCGCCGCCCGCCGGACGACGGGATGGCGCACGTCCTCTTCGTGATCATCCTCCTGGCAGTGGCCGCCCTGCTCATCGCGGCCGCCCTCGAGACGCAGGGGAAGAAGGCGACGCACCGGCCGTCCCCGTCCCGACCGAACACCGCGCCGGCCGCCATCGACGCCTCGGCGATCGCACAGCGCGCGGGACGGGGCGTCGTCAGCGTCACCGCCGTCCGCGCCGCGGACGGTACGACGGTTTCCGCGAGCGGCATCGTCCTCACGCCCGCGGGCGAGGTCCTGACGAGTAATCACGTGATCGCGAGCGCACGCTCGATCACGGCTGTCGTCGCGGGCGGCGCGACGTTCGCGGCGCACGTGATGGGCTACGACACGGCCGACGACCTGGCGCTCCTTCAGCTCGAGGGCGCATCGGGCTTGCAACCACTGACGCCGGCGACGTCGACGCTGGTCCCCGCCGGCACTCCGCTCGTCGCGATCGGCAACGAGCTCGGTCTTGGTGGCGCGCCGGCCGCACGCGCGGTGACCGTTGCCGCGCTCGACCAGACCGCGACGACGGGCATCGCCACCGATCCGGCCTCGAACGCGACCGTGCGCGGCCTGATCGCGCTAACGCCCGCGATCGGTGCGGGCGATTCCGGGGGTCCCCTCGTCGATACCGGCGCGCACGCGGTCGGCATGATCACCGCCGCGGTCGGGGCGAACTCCTCGTTCGGCTACGCGCTACCGATGCCGCGCGCGCTGGCGATCGTCTCCGAGATCACGACCGGATCCGGCGGGCCCGGAGTCCACGTGGGCCCGCGCGCGGTGCTCGGAATCGCGACCACGCCGACGGCCGGAGGCGCGTACGGCGCGCTCGTCGGGTCCGTGACGGGCGATGCCGCGCGCGCCGGCTTGCGCGCGGGCGACGTCGTCGTGTCGATCGACGACGCGACGATCGCGTCGCCGGCCGACATCGACGCGGCCCTGGACCACCAACGTCCCGGCGATGCCGTCATGGTCGGATGGCTCGACCGCGCGGACGCGTTCCGTAGCGCGCGCGTGCAGCTGACGAGCGGCCCCGCGGCCTGAACGCTTCTCGACGGCCGGTCCGCCGGCGTGGGGGACCGCCGGCAGACCGACCGAGACCGTCACGCGCTCGGGCCGTAGCCCGGCGCGCCCGAACCGTTCGGCGCACCCGCGCCCGGCGGACCGGCGCCGAAGCCCGACTCGATGCCGGTGACCGCGAAGCTCGTATCGATCTTCACCGTCACCGTGGCGCCGTCGCTCTTGGTGATGTGCGCCTCGTACGGGGAGCCGGCGGAGTCGGTCTCCACGCGAATGATCGTGCCGCCGGGCACGGCGGCGAGCGCGGCGGCCTTCACCTTGTC
>DATMUX010000391.1:0-5781 GCA_035563695.1 Acidimicrobiia bacterium | reverse complement strand
TCGGCTATGACGACGCGCTGGAGCTGTTCGCGACCCAGCCGTACAAGCAAGAGATCATCAACAAGGTGCGCGCCGGCGACGCGTCCGAAGAAGACGCCGAGGAAGCGGGCGGCGCCGGCGGCGTGTCGGTATATCGCAACGTGCACGACGGCGAGGTCGACTTCACGGACTTGTGTCGCGGTCCACACGTGCCGTCGACCGGCAAGCTCGGCGCGTTCAAGCTGACGAAGGTCGCGGGCGCGTACTGGCGCGGCAACGAGAAGGGGCCGATGCTCCAGCGCATCTACGGCACCGCGTGGGAGTCGAAGGCCGCGCTCGACGAGTATCTGCACCGGCTCGAGGAGGCCGAGCGCCGCGACCATCGCAAGCTGGGCGTCGAGCTCGACCTCTTCTCGTTCCCCGAGGAGATCGGGTCGGGACTCGCGGTGTTCCACCCGAAGGGTGCGCTCGTCCGGCGCATCATGGAGGAGTACTCGCGCCAGCGGCACGAAGCCTCCGGCTACTCGTTCGTGAACTCGCCGCACATCTCGAAGGAGGGCCTGTTCCAGACGTCGGGTCACCTCGACTGGTACGCCGACGGCATGTTCCCGCCGATGCATCTCGACGAGGGTGGCCAGGGCGGCGAAGGGGTCAACTACTACCTCAAGCCGATGAACTGCCCGTTCCACGTGCTGATCTACCGGCACCGCACGCGCTCGTACCGCGAGCTGCCCATGCGCCTCTTCGAGTTCGGTTCGGTGTACCGGTACGAGAAGTCGGGTGTCGTGCACGGTCTCACGCGTGTGCGCGGCATGACCCAGGACGACTCACATATCTTCTGCACACGAGAGCAGATGCGCGACGAGCTCGCGTCGCTCCTCGACTTCGTGCTCGACCTCCTGCGCGACTACGGCCTCGAGGACTTCTATCTCGAACTGTCGACGAAGCCCGACGTGAAGGCTGTCGGCAGCGACGAGGAATGGGACGAAGCGACGGAGACGCTGCGCGCGGTGGCGCAGGGCAAGGACCTCGAGTTGGTGCTCGACCCGGGCGGCGGCGCGTTCTACGGCCCGAAGATCAGCGTGCAGGCACGGGACGCGATCGGCCGCACGTGGCAGATGTCGACGATCCAGCTCGACTTCCAGACGCCGCAGCGCTTCGATCTCTCATATGTCGGCGCCGACAACGAGCGGCACCGCCCGATCATGATCCACCGCGCGCTGTTCGGCTCGATCGAGCGGTTCTTCGCGGTGTTGCTGGAGCACTATGCGGGCGCGTTCCCGGCGTGGCTCGCGCCCGTGCAGGCCACCGTGCTGCCCGTGAGCGACCGTCACGATGCCTACGCGTTCCGCGTCGTCGACCGGTTGAAGGCCGAGGGTTTCCGGGCGGAGATGGTCGACGGCTCGGCCGGCGCGCTGGGCGCGCGCATCCGCCGCGCCAAGCTCGAGAAGGTGCCGTACATCCTGGTCGTCGGCGACGACGACGTCGAGCACGGTACGGTCGGCGTGAACCGGCGGGGGAGCGACGCGCCCGTGAAGGGCGTCAAGGTCGACGACTTCATCGAGCAACTCGCGGCCGAAGTCGCCGAACACGCCTGATGGCGCTCGACCGGCTCTGGGCCGGCTGGCGGTCGGCGTACGTCGCCGACCCGAACACGGGACGCGAGGACCGGGGCTGTGTCATCTGCAATCTCGTCGACGCGCCCGACGACGCCGAGGCGCTCGTACTCGAACGCACGCCCGAGACCATCGTCGTCATGAATCTGTATCCGTACGGATCGGGTCACCTGATGGTGGCGCCGGTGCGCCACGCGGCGAGCTACGACGATCTCGACGAGGCCGAGAACATCGCGGTGATGCGCGCACAGCTGCGCGCGTTGGGGGCGATTCGCGCCGCTTACGACCCCGACGGTGTCAACGTCGGCGCCAACCTCGGTCGAGGCGCCGGCGCGGGCGTCCCCGGACACCTGCACGTGCACGTACTGCCCCGCTGGACCGGCGATACGAACTTCATGACGACCGTCGTCGAGACGCGCGTGCTCAGCGAGAGCCTGCGCGCCGGCTACGACAAGCTGAAAGCGGCTTGGTCTCGGTAGCCTGCTCAGCGTGACCGAAGCCGACGACGAGCGCGACGATGAGCTCGGCGGGGAGCTCGGCGGGGAGCGTGGAGAGGAGCCCGCGGGCGATCAGTTGCCCGAAGACCTCGACGTCACCGCATTCGCCGGCCCGTACACGTTTCCCGACATCAAGCGCCGCCGCATCGCCGGGACGATCTACGCCGCGGTCGCGGCGCTCACGCTCTGGGCGGCGCTCGCGACGGGCAACCGCGGGCTGCTGTTCGCGGCAATCCTGGTCGGACTCATCGCGGGGTACCACTTCCTCGCGGGTTGGCCGTTGAAGATCGACCCAACCGACGCGCTCGCGGTTGCCAGCCGCACAGTCGGATTCCCGGTGGGGCACGCGTCGGCGCAGCTGGCGTGGCGCGGCCTGCGGTCACGGCCGACCTGGCGCATCCTCGTCTACAGCGCGGACGAGCCTCCGAGCATGCGCGGTCTCGTCGAGCTGGACGCCGTCGACGGCCACGTCCTGGGCGAGTACACCGAGCAGAACCCCGAGGATTGGACTCAGTACTCGTAAGGTCGTCAGCCGGGTTCGACCATCGCGGGATGGCTCGGCTCGTACAGGCCGACCTCGCCACCCCCCGGGAGCCGGATCTTCGTCACTGTTCCCCACCGGGCATGCTCGACCTCGGAACACTGCACGCCCTTCGCCGCGAGCCCGCGCATCTCGGCATCGAGATCGTCGCACATGAAGTAGAGCTCGGCTCCGGATGCCTCGGCGGGGTGGACGGCTGCTTCCGCCGGCGGCAACCCGAAGATGAGCCAGCCGCCGGCGTCGACGTGATCCAATCCGAGGATGTCGCGCAGGAACGCGCGATCCGCGCCGGCGTCGGCGCTGAACAGGACGAGGTGCGCACCGAAGATCATGCCCGAGACAGTGCTCCGGGCGGACGGGCCGTGTCGAGTCCCGAGCGCCCAACCGCCGTCAGATGGTTCATGCGCCATTCGACGTCGCTATTCGACGTGAGATGGCGCATGAACGCGGCGCGGCCTATGCCTTACCTTCTTTGTCCATGGGTCGACTCCGGCTTCGCCTCCCCTTCAGTCGGCTACGCCTTCGTCTCCTTCGCGCCGGCGACGATCTTGTCGACGAGGTGGGCGGGCACCGGGTCGTAGTGGGAGTGCTGCACGCCGTAGCGGCCGCGCCCTCCCGTCATGGAACGCAGGTCGATGGAGTACCGCAGGATCTCCGACGTCGGGACGTGGGCGGAGATCTCCACCTCGCCGCCGCCGACCGAGGCGGAACCCTGGATGCGGCCCCGCTTCCCGTTGAGGTCGCCCATGATGTCGCCCTGGTTCGCCTCGGGAACCGTCACCACCAGCTCGCTGATCGGCTCGAGCAGGATCGGGTTCGCCTTGCCGAGCGCGTCGCGGAGCCCGAAGGCCGCCGCGGTCTTGAATGCCATCTCCGAGCTGTCGACGGGGTGATGCTTGCCGTCGAAACACGTCACCTTCACGTCGACGACAGGGAACCCGAACGTTCCTCCGCTCTCCTCGGCCTCGACCACGCCCTTTTCGACCGCGGGAAGGAAGTTCCGCGGGATGACGCCCCCGACGATCGCGTCGACGAACTCGTTGCCCGCGCCCCGGTCCTGAGGCTCGACCCGCAACCACGCGACCGCGAACTGGCCGTGGCCGCCCGTCTGCTTCTTGATCTTGCCTTCGGCTTCGGAGGAGCCCGTGATCGTCTCGCGGTACGCCACGCGCACGTCCTCGGTCTCGACCTCGACACCGAACTTGCGCGAGAGCTTCTCCAGCGCGATCGACAGGTGCGTCTCACCCATGCCGCGCAGCACGGTCTGGCGCGTCTCGGGGTTGCGCTCGATGCGCAACACCGGGTCCTCTTCCTGGAGGCGGTGCAACGCGTTGGCGAGCTTGTCCTCGTCGCCCTTGCTCTTCGCGTGGATCGCGACCGCGAGCAGCGGTTCGGGTGCGGGCAGCACGTCGAGGTCGAGGGTCGTGCCCTTCGCGGCGAGCACGTCGCCGGTCCCCGTGTTCGACAGTTTGGCGACCGCGGCGATGTCGCCCGCCGGCACCTCGGTCACCGAGTCCTGTTCCTTGCCGCGCATCGAGAAGAGCTGGTGCATGCGCTCGTCCGACCGCGAGCGGGAGTTCGTGAGCACGTCGTCGTGCTTGACGGCGCCCTGCACGACCTTGAACAGGTTCACGTGGCCGACGTACGGGTCGACGATCGTCTTGAACACGAGCGCGCCGGCCGGGCCTTGGGTGACCGCCGGGGCCGGCGCTTCCTCGATGAGGAACTTCGCCAGGCGGTCGACGCCGATGAGCTTCGTGCCGCTGCCGCACAGCACCGGGAAGACGGTCGCGCTCGCGATCCCCGCGGCGAGCGCCTTGGCCAGCTCGGTGGTGTCGATCTGCTCGTCGCCGAGGTAGCGCTCCATGAGATCGTCGTCGGCGACCACGATGCCTTCGATGAGCGCGTCGTGCACGGCGTGCTCCTCGGTTTCCATGTCGTCGGGCACCGCGCCCTCGGTGCCGTCGGGCGAGCCGCCGGCATAGGTGATCGCGACGTCGTTCAGCAGTTCGACGACGCCCGCGAGATTCGTTTCCTCGCCGATCGGGAGTTGCAGCGGCGCGACCCCGGCGCCGAAGCGCTCCTTGAGGTCGTCGAGTGTGCGCGAGAACGAGGCGCGCTCGCGGTCGAGCTTGTTCACGAAGATCGCGCGCGGGATGCCGCGCTGCTCGGCGAGCTTCCACGCGATCTCCGTCTGGACCTCGACGCCCTCGACCGCGGACACGACGAACAGCGCGAGGTCGGCGGCCTGCAACGCCGCCACCACGTCGCCGACGAAGTCGGCGTACCCGGGCGCGTCGATCAGGTTCACCTTGTGGCCGTCGAGCTCGAACGGTGCGAGCGCGAGCGAGACCGAGATCGTGCGGCGCTGCTCCTCGGGGTCGAAGTCGCACACGGTCGTGCCGTCCTCGACCCGGCCGAGCCGGGGGATCGCGCCGGCGGCGAACAGCAGGGCCTCGGCCAGGCTGGTCTTGCCGGCGCCACCGTGGCCCACCAGGGCGACGTTGCGAATATTGGCGCTGGGATACGTCTTCACCAAGGGCCCCCGGGTGTCACGGTCGATCCGGCGATTCTACGAACCGGCCCCGCCGGACCACCAGGAGACGGCTCGGCGTTTGGTACCGTGGCCTCGGCGCTCGCGAACGCGAGCACCGAACGATCTCCCGAGGTTTCCTGAGGAGCAGCATGCTCGATCGAGCATGGCGCACTCGGGTCGAGCAGGGTCTCGGCCCGATCGGCGACCGGTTGCGCCGCATCGGCGTCACCGCCGACGCGCTCACCGTGTTCGGTCTCGCGTGCTCGGTCGCGACCGCGTTGCTGATCGCCTCCGGGCATTTGGTGTGGGCCGTCGTCGGCGTCATCGTCACCGGCCTCAGCGACCTGCTCGACGGCACGATCGCGCGCGGTAGCGGTCAGGCGAGCCCGCGCGGGGCGTTCTTCGACTCCGTGGCCGATCGCGCGTCCGACGCGCTGCTGTTCGGCGGCGTGGCGTGGTACCTCGCCGACAGCTCGCCGTACTACGCGATCCTCGCGTTCGCGGTCGCGGCCTGCTCGATGATGATCTCGTACGAGCGGGCGCGCGCGGAGTCGCTCGGGCTCGACGCGCGGGGCGGACTGATGGAGCGCGCGGAGCGGTTCGTGTTCCTCG
>DATMUX010000390.1:0-2083 GCA_035563695.1 Acidimicrobiia bacterium | reverse complement strand
CGTCGCGGTCTATCAGCAGGTTGAACGCATGGCGGACGCGATCGTCGGTAAACGGCGGCTCGTACTTCAGCATCAGCACGTAGTAGTCGCGGGCCAGGTCCGAACCCACGACGATCTTGTCTCCGAGCGCGCTCTTCGTGTCCTCCGACTCGGTCTTGTTCTGGAAGCCGTACGTGTCAATCTGGCCCGCCTTGAAGGCGGCGAGCGCGGGCGCGCCGTCGGCGATCAGCTTGAAGTCGATACCGTCGAGGTATGGTTGGCCGGGAACCGACGTCGTGCCGGCGAACTGGCGGAACTTATCGAACTTCCGCAGCTTCACGTTCGCGCCGTTGTCGTGACTCGCGAGCACCCACTGGCCGGAGCCGATGGCGTCCTTGTTGAGGAAGTCGGAGTTGCTAAGGATCTCCTCTGGCAGGATCGAGCTGGACCACGGCGAGCCGGCATTCGACGAGGTGAACGCCCACGCCCACGGCCGCTTCTGCTTGATCGTGACGGTATGGTCATCGTTGGCGATGACGTCCTCCATGACATCATGGAGGTAGTCGAACCCGATAGGCAGCTGCTGTGCGAAGAGCTTGAAGCTGGCGGCGATGTCGGACGCCTTGACGGCGCGGCCGTTCACCGGCGGCTTGTCGTGGAACACTGCGTCGCCGATCTTGCAGATGATCGTCAGCGGGTCCGGCTGCTCGACGCTCGTGGCGAGGAACAGCTCGCGCACGCCAGTGTCGGTCGGCACGTACCACATGTGGTCGAACACCGTAAAGCCGAGGAAGAGGCCCTGGGCGAGCGAGAGGATGCTCGGCCCGAACGGGTTCATGCTCGGCAGCGGCGTCGCCTGCTGCTGGTTGAGGATGCCGCCGAGATGCGTTGGCGGGCCGTCCTGCGTGCCATCCTGAACGGCCGCGGTGGCGGGAAGGACTGGCGTCGAACTGCCGCTCGAGGACTTCTTCGCCCCGCCGCAGCCGACAACGCCCATCGCCGCCACGGTCGCGCCGGCAACAGCGACGCCGCCCAGCAGGCGGCGACGGCTCACACGTTGCGAGGGCCAGTACCGAAGCCCCAGTTCGTTCTCGCCCAAGGCTCACCTCTCAACGCTCTGCATCGGTCGCGGCCGGGCTTCGATGAATGGTGCTCATTGTGATTGCGAGACGGTCGCGCTGTCAACTCTCGAGCAGCGCGAAATCGTTGGGATAATGTTGCGATGCGCTAATGATGCCCGCCCGCATCCTGTGGCGGGGGCGGCCCGCCCAGGCCGAGCAGCCTCCGCACGAAGTAGGCGCACGTCCCGACGACGACCACCACGACGACGGCCGCGCACAGCACGCCCACCTGCACGCCGACGCGCGAGTCGTCGTTGGACGGCACCGGTTGTGGTGTCTGCTGCTGCGCGGCGAGCATCGCCGGAGCGTGGGGCGGCGCGACGGCAGCGGACGTGCTGCTCGACCCCGAGGGCGCGGCCAGCAACGCGACGGCAAGAACGAGCGAGAGGGCGATCAGGCGCATTCGGCACCTCGTGTGCGGTCACCCGTGCGGTCGCGGCATCCTAGCACGGGGCAGTTGGAGATGGGAGGCGCGTCTGGATGATGGAGGATGGAGTGGGCCCGGCCGCACGCTATCCTCCAACCTCTAACATCTAACCTCGAACTTCGTGCACGCTCACGACGTTCAGGGTGCGCGGGAAGTGCACGATCTTCACGTACATCCCCTCGTCGAGTTGGATGTAGTCCTCTGGCCGGAGCTTGTAGACGGCCCGGCCGACCATGATGTAGTAGCTCTGCATCACGATGATGAAGTCCGCGCGCGACCACTTGCGGGTGATGAGGCCCTCACTCTCCGCCAGCGGCCCGCCGAGGTCGCGCACATGCTGCACGAGGACGTACCCGAGCAGCAGCCCGACGATGCCGACGATCGTGAGCGTGACGTAGGCCGTGCCGCTCGCACCAGCGCTCACGACGAGCGAGAAGACGGCGGCATCGAGCAGGAAGAGGGCGGCGTAAATCACTGTGCCCCGGCGGAGCGCGGCGCGGGCGAGCGACTCAGGATCGCGGGACGGGTCTCTCACGGTGTTGGCGTCGGCGTCGCC
>DATMUX010000389.1:0-4189 GCA_035563695.1 Acidimicrobiia bacterium | reverse complement strand
TGGCGCGCCATTGGTACCTCGTCGGTCCGATGTCCGCGGTCGGGCCCGTCGCGACCGCGCTGAAGGTGCATCCCCTCGTACTTCCCTGCTGAAGGGGCCGGCACCGGACGCAACCTTGTGCCCTGGACAGCGGGCGAGGCCGTTGCTACACCAGGAAGCCGGACCGGAAGGAGCATCGAATGCCGAGCATCCGCACGCAGGGGACTTCGTAGTCGACGTTCGACATGATGCAGTTGCGTGTCGTCCGAGCCATCGTCGTCCTGAGCACCGTGTGGGCCTCCATCGGAGCCGCACACTTCGGCATTACGCGCCTGACACCTGCCCCGGCGCCGCTCTTGATCGACTGGCGCACCACGCTCATCGTTTCGCCGAACTCGCCGAGTCCCGCGGCGCCGGCTTCCCCGCCACGCCACGCCGAATCGATCACGTACGCGGCATGGCTCCAAAGTTGGAGCCCGGCGCCTCCTCCGCGCCATCGCCGAAGTGCCGACGGCCAGGTGCTGCACCAGACGCTGATCGTGCGGCTCGTCGGTCCGAGTTCGTCGACCAGCACGACGAGCACGACGCGTCCGACAACCACGACCGTGCCGCCCTCGTCGACGACGGTCGGACCCGAAGGAACGACCGCGCCCGGCTCCACCGGGTCGACCGGCCCGACCACGGTTGCGCCGCACGGCTCCACTGCCTCGACCGGCGCACCGAAGGGACCGCTAGCCTTCACCGGCAACAGCTACTGGCCGCCGCTGCTCGCGCTCGCGGCTCTCGCCCTCGGCGCAGTCCTCTGGGTCGTCGGACGTCGACGCATGCGACGGCGCTTGCCGATGTAAACCCGCTCATGAGGGCAACCCTCGAGCGGTTGGCCATTTTCTCCGACGACCCCCTGGGCCGCTGGGCCGGCTACGAGGAAATTTTGCTAAACCTTGCCAATCGCCCTGGCATGGTCTAGGAACTCGTCCGAGGTTGTCTCTTCCAATGGCTCGGACGCCCCGCGGATGCGGGGGCCCCGCTCGCCTGGCACCGCTTCATCGAGTTCGCGCGGGCAACGCGCGTTGCGCGGCGAACGTGCGGAGTCAAGGTACGCGCGCCCACGCGTCAAGAGTGTGTCACGAGTGCGCGTCGCGCGCGTCGGTGATGACGCGCATGCATCAAGCAGCGTGCATGAGGCGGCTGCTGTTCGCACGCGCGCGCGCGTCAGGATCATGCAAAAACAAGCCTCAGGCGGTGCTTCTGGCAGTACCGTCCAACTTGGGCGTGGCAACCAGAAACGTTGGCTCGGATACGGACTTGGAGCCCCGACGTGAACACTTCCGGCACTTCACGCCACATCGATCAGCTCGGCCGCATCGTGATCCCGGCGGATCTCCGACGTGCACTCGGCATCCGCGAAGGCGATCATCTCGAGTTCCAGGCAGACCGCGACAAGCTCGTCCTGCGCAAGGTCGAACCGGGCTGCGCGATCTGTGGTGGCCCGGACGATCTCATGACCGTGCGAGATCGAAATGTGTGCCTGGGGTGCGTCCAGGAGATTCGACGCGAGCCCGTGTGCGCCATCTGCGGTCGATTCGACAACCTCGTCGAGCTGCGCGACCGCCGGGTCTGCCGCGACTGCGTGAACGAAATGACGGCGGTCTGATCACGCCGCTGCGCTGACGGCGATCGCGATCACGCCGGCGATCACGAGCGCCGCGGAACACACATACCCGACGGTCCAGCGCCACGCTCGCGCTCGGCGGCTCCCGTCGAGCGTTCGGACGTCGCGCAGCTCGATCGAAGGGCCCGGGTTCCGGCGGTACCACCCGCGCGCCACGACCGGCGCGCCGAGGTAGTCGGGCACTCGAAGCAGGCCGAACGCCTCGGCCGCGAACGGGATGGGCTGGCAGTAGCGCAGTGGGACGAATCCCGACGAGTCTTGGATGACGAGATCCGGCGACAGGACGTAGCCGGGGGACTGGCGGCCGATGACGGTGCCGTGGACCTCGACCGGGATGCCCGCGACCGGTCCGGCGTCGCCGCGTTCGAGCAGAGCGGTGACCTCGTCGACCCGACCGAATCCGGATGGGTAGCGAACGTGCTGGAGTGCGAGCAACAGCATGCCGGCCAGAGCCAGCGCCGCACCGAGCGCGAACGTCGAGCGGCCCAGGGTCACGAACGCAACCGGTCCGGCGACGAAGGGAGCGACGACGAGTGCGAGCTCCCGGATGAAACGCCGGCGAGACAGGTTGCGAGCGTCGCCGGGATCGGTCGCGACTTGCCCGAGAACATCGAAGTGGCGGGGACGACCCTCGAGACCCGAACGTTGCAGCGCGGCGATGCGCCGCGCCACGAGCGGATGGGTCGAGAACTTCTCGAACAGCGCGCCCCAGGGGTTCGTAGCCTCCCAGCGGAGCGCCGCGAGCGCGCGCTGCGCATAGGGCGTTGCGCTCAGTGCGTGTGCCGTCGCCGCGGCGCGGCGCGGCTCCATGATTCCCAGGACGCGGATCGATTCGGCGCGCCGAGCGCGCGCCCGGCGACGCGCCAACTCCTTCTTTCCGTCTCGCCCAACGCCGGCGAGTCGGGCGGCATCCTGCTTCGCGGCGGCGTGTTCCTGGCCCACGCCGTAGGAGATCTTGATGAGCGCGGACGCGAGCGCGTCGCCGTTACCGGTGCACTGGCACGACCAATGATCCGCGCCGTACTCGCGGGCTCGGCTCAACGCGAGGATGAAGAGCTCGCTGACCAAGTACGCGACGTACGCTGCGATCGCGAGCGACGCGCTCTCGTCGCCGCTGTCCCGGGTGGAGAGGAAGATCGAGTACAGGACCAGCGGGACGAGCATCGCGACGGTCATCATCGCGAAGTCCCAGTTCCGTACGTGCCCGATCTCGTGCGCGATCACCGCGTCGAGCTCGTCGTCGTCGAGACGTTCCAAGAGCCCGCGCGTCAACCACATCCGCGCGTCCCGGCGTACGCGGCCGAACGTGAAGGCGTTGGGCATGCCGTCATCGACGACGCCGAGGCGCACCAACGGGATGCCGGCGTCGCGGCATCGCCGTGCGACGATCTCGCCGACGCGGTGGTCGGTCAGGTATCTGCTTCCGTCGTGCTCGATGACGGTCGCCGGTACGAGCCATTGGACGATGAACGGTGCGGTGACGAACTGCACTGCCAGCAACACCAGACCGATCGCCAGTGGTGCCCAGGGGGGCGCGCCGCCCAGCACGGCAATGGTGCCGATCGCGATCGCAAGACCGAGCAACGCGGCGGCCGACGGCAGGGAGCGACGAACGACGAAGCCGAAGCCCGGGCGGGATTTCGACGATGATCGTGACTTCTGCGGCTTGCTCATCGGTCATCTCCTGTTCTCGGCAACGCGGGATCGTCGAGCCTGATCTCGCGAAACGTGTCCGGATCGAGCAGACCGCGCAGGCGGCCCAACCCGCGGTGGAGGTGCACCTTGACGGTTCCCTTCGTGACGTCGAGCGCCACCGCGATGTCGTCCTCGGTGCAGTCGGCGAAGTAGCGCAGAGCGATCGCGGCGCGCTGGCGCGCCGGCAGCTGGCTCAACGCGTCCGTCAGGAGCAGTCTCGTGGTGCTGGGGTCCTCGGGCGACGGGCTCGGTCCCGGCGGCGCGACCCGAACGACCCGCTTGCGGGTCGCGTCGATCGCGAGGTTCACGGTCACCCTGACCACCCATGCTCCCGGCCTCTGGTCCCGCAGCGTGTTCCATCGGGCCCAGGCGCGGGCAAACGCCTCGGCCGCCATGTCGCGCGCCGGATCGTCGCCACCGACGATGCGACGCGCGACGCGCACGCAACGATCGAATTCGCGAACGAACAGGCTCTCGAACTCTTCGTCGCGTCGCATCACGCCCGGCTCGCATCGATCCGGCGATGACGTCCTCGGCACGGTGTGCTCCCGTCGACGTGTCCTGCACGGTTGCAGGTCACTTGGCCGGAGCGTGACGCCCGGAAGGCCGCGTTCCCAGATCTCCGAGGACGCGAACTCACTTGCGAGCCGGGCAGAGGAAAGTTGCCTGCCCGCTACTCGCGCTTCGACCGGCGGCGACGTCTTGCCTCGGGGACAGGTTTGCCTACCCCGACCGTGACGGACGTGTCGACGCCGGGGCGATTGGGGATCGGGCGCGATGGTGCGATCGTCATCTCATGCCGTCGATTCGGGAGGCGACCATGACGATGACCATGCCGATCCT
>DATMUX010000388.1:0-3358 GCA_035563695.1 Acidimicrobiia bacterium | reverse complement strand
TGGGATCACGCTCGGCGTATCCGAGATCCTGCGCCTCCGCGACGGCTTCCGCGAACGAGGAACCTTCTTCGGTCATACGCGTCAGCACGTAGTTCGTCGTGCCGTTGACGATGCCCATCACGCGCCGGATGCGCTCGCCCGCGAGTGACTCGCGCAGCGGACGCATCAACGGGATGCCGCCGGCGACGGACGCTTCGAACAACAAGTCGACGCCCGCGGTCGCGGCCGCCTCGAACAGCTCCTCGCCGAAGTTCGCGAGCAGCTCCTTGTTCGCGGTCACTACGGGCTTGGCGGACTTCAGCGCGGTCAGGATGAGGCTGCGCGCGGGCTCGACCCCGCCGATCACCTCGACGACGACGTCGACGTTCGGGTCGGCGACGATCGACTCCGCGTCGTTGGTGAGCGCGTCCGGGGGCAGGGCAACGCTGCGTTCCTTGCCGAGGTTGTGCACGGCGACGCGTACGACCTCGATCCGGACACCCGACCGCTGCGTGATGAGATCGGCGTTCGCGTCGAGGAGATGGACGAGCGCGGCGCCGACGTTGCCGCAACCCAGCAGTCCGACACGCACGACATCCGGCGAGCTCATTCCTACAGTCTCGCGGACGGGCGGCCCACGCCCGAACAGGGGTCGCCGAACACGGCCCGGGGTGCGCCGTCCGACCCACCGCGGCTCGAGGCCGTCAATCGCGCACGACCCGGCGGAGTCGGGCCGCACCCGGCCGTCCCGCGGAGCCGAGGGCGTCGAGCCGGGCGACGATGCCCGACAGCCTCACCAGCCCGCGCGCCACGGCGCGCTCGATCGAACGTCGCAGGCCGTCGTCGTCGAGGACGCCGGCGAGATCGATCACCGTGCGCACCGGACTCGTCGCCGGCAGTCCGTGCACCGGTCGCACGTCGCCGGCGTCGAGCGTGCCGACCCGATGCACGATGACACCCCGGGCCTCGGGCGCGCGCACCTTGGGCACGACGAGCTCCGTCGCGTCGAAAGGCTCGCCGGCGATGCGCCACAGCGCGGCCGCGGTCGTGTGCGACAGCGCGCACCCGCGGCCCGCCCACAGCACCGCGGCCGACCACAGGAGCAGGTCGGACTCGGGCGTGGCCGAGTGGCGGTATACGCGTGGCAGCACGCGCGTCCACACGCCGGAGCGGACTCGCCGGTCGACCTGGGCGGCGCTCAAGCCGGCCGCCGCGGCCTGCGACCGGGAAAACGCGCCGTGCTGACCTGCTGCGACCGCGGCCACGCGCGCGTCGAGCGCCGCGTAGGTTGGCATCGCGCCTCCCCGGAGACAACCGGCCGGCGGCCGGGACCATCGCGGGGAAGGCAGGGGAAGCGTCGCGCGTTGTGTGGTGGTGCTTTGCGGCGCGCGTGGATGTTACGCGTCGACGTCGAGCCGCACCAGGTCCGCATCGGACTCGCGCCGCACGACGAGGCGCGCGTCACCGTCGCGCACGAAGACCACGGCGGGGCGGGCGACCTTGTTGTAGTTGGAGGCCATCGAATGGCAGTACGCGCCGGTCACGGGCGTCGCGAGCACGTCGCCGATCGCGACGTCGGCCGGCAGCCGGGCGTCGCGCACGATCACGTCGCCTTGCTCGCAATGCTTGCCCGCGATCGTCACGAGCAGCGGGCGGTCGGCGGTGGCGCGCCCGGGAAGGAACGTCTCGTAGCGGGCGCCGTACGTGACGGGCCGCAGGTTGTCGCTCATCCCGCCGTCGACCGCAACGTATGTTCGTACGCCGGGGATCGCCTTGATCGTGCCCACCGAGTACAGCGTGATGCCGGCCGGCGCGACGATCGAGCGGCCGGGCTCGACGAGCAGGCGCGGCCGGGACCGCACTCCCGCATCGGCGAGCGCCTTGCCGACCGAGTCGCGCACCGCGGTTGCGTACGTGTCGATCGTCGGAGGATCGTCGTCGGGTAAGTAGCGCACGCCGAGACCACCGCCGAGGTTGAGCTCGCCGACGAGCGCGCCCGTCTCACTCTCGATCGCGTGCACGAGGCCGACCATCTTGTCGACCGCGCGGGCGAAGGAGTCGAGCCGGAACACCTGCGAGCCGATGTGGCAGTGGATCCCGGCGAAGCGCAGCACGCCCCGGCCGACGACCCGGCGCACTGCGCCGAGCGCCTCGCCGCTGTCGAGCCCGAAACCGAACTTCGAATCCTCGGTCCCCGTCTCGATGAACTCGTGCGTGTGGGCCTCGACGCCGGGCGTCACGCGCACGTGCACGGCCGGCGCGGGCAGCCCGGCGCGCACCAGCGCTTCGAGCCGCCCGAGCTCGTCGGCGGAGTCGACCGCGATCCGGCCGGCGCCCGCCTCGAGTGCGGCGCGCAGCTCCGCTTCCGACTTGTTGTTGCCGTGGAACACGATCCGCTCGGGCGGGAAGCCCGCGGCCAGCGCGACGTGCAGCTCGCCACCGGTGGCGACGTCGAGGTGTAGCCCCTCCTCGTCGACCAGGCGCGCCATCGCCATGCACAGGAACGCCTTCGATGCGTACGCGACCGCGTCGCCGCCGAAGGCGGCAACATACGCGCGGCAGCGCGCGCGGATGTCGGACTCGTCGTACACGTATAGCGGGGTTCCGAACCGGGCCGCGAGCGACGCGAGGTCGACGCCGGCGATCGTGACCCGTCCCCGCTCGTCGACGGCCGCCGACGACGGCAGCAGCGACAGGTCGAACGCGGTCACGACACGTCCAGCGCCGCGTCGTCCTCGTCGAGGCGCGCCATCTCGTCGGGCGCGCTCACCCCGAGCAGCGCCAGCGCGTTCGCGAGGCCGATGCGGCACGCCTCGGTGAGCCACAACCGGGCCTGCGTGAGGGGCACGTCGTCGGAGAGCACCCGGCAGTCGCGGTAGAAACCGTGGAAGGTCGCGGCGAAGTCGCGCGCCCACGTCGAGATCTTCTGCGGCGCGCGCGCCTGCGCGGCTTCGTGCACCGCGTCCGGGAACGCGGCCAGTGCCCGCATCAGCTCGTCCTCGCGCTCGTGCGCGAGCAGCGAGAGGTCGGCGTTGGCGAGCGCGACGCGCTCGACGCCCGCTGCCGCGGCCTTGCGCCCGATCGACGCGATGCGCGCGTGCGCGTACTGCACGTAGTACACGGGGTTCTCGCGCGACTGCTGGGTCACGACGTCGAGATCGAACGTCTGCGTGGAATCGATGCCCTGCAGCAAGAACGTCATGCGCGCGACGTCGGGATCGACCTCGTCGAGGATGTCGGCGAGCGTGACGATGTTGCCCGCGCGCTTCGACATCTTCACCTCGCGCCCGTCCTTGACGACCTTGACGAACTGCCCGAGGATGACTTCCGGCTCACCGGCCGCGAACCCCAGTGCCTCCAGGCCCGACTGCAACGACTT
>DATMUX010000387.1:0-2185 GCA_035563695.1 Acidimicrobiia bacterium | reverse complement strand
GTCGATGCGGCCGGCTTCTTCGAGATCGGGCGGCAGCGAGACGAAGAACTGCCGCATCAGGAACACCCCGAATGCCGTGACGAGGCTCGGCACCACGAGCGCGCCGAGGTGGTCGATCAACCCGAACGACTTGACGATGAGAAGCGTCGGGATGAGCACCACCTGGAACGGCACCATCAGCGTTGCGAGCAGCAGTATGAATACGAGGCTCGAGCCTCGGAACCGCAACCGCGCGAACGCGTACCCGGCCAGGCTGCACAGCACGAGATTCGAGATAACGACGATGACCGAAACGATCGCGGTGTTGAGGAGCCAGTGACCAAAGGGCGAACCGGTCCACACATCGACGAAGTTCGACCACTGAATCGAGTGGGGCAGACCAGGCGGGAACCGACGCGACTCCTCCGTGGTGGAGATCGCAGTCACGACCATCCACAGCAGTGGCGTGAGCATCACGAGCGACAGCGGGAGGAGCACGAGGTGCCAGGGACTCGGGAACCGGCGCCGCGGCGCTTCCGTCAGATCCTCCGGCAGCGGAGCGACGAGCGCCGACGACTCCGAGTTATGTGTTGTCATCGGTCGGTCTCCCAGTGCGACAGCCGGCGGCCGATGGTGAGCTGGATCACCGTGATCATCAGGATCGCGAGGAACAGCGCGAACGCGATCGCCGATGCGTAACCGCCGTTGAAGAACTCGAAGGCCTGTTCGTACAAGTAGTAAACGACGACGGTCGTCGACCCCACCGGACCGCCCTTGGTCGTCACGAAGATCTCGTCGAAGAGCTGCAGCGCGTTGATCGTCAGCCAGATCACGAGGAACAGCGTCGTGGGCGCGAGCAGCGGCACCTCCACTCGCCAGAACGCGCGCCACCGTGTGCATCCGTCGATGGCGGCCGCCTCGAGCAGGTCGGCGGGGACGCTCTGCAGCGCGGCGAGATAGATGATCACGCCGAAGCCCAGCCATCCCCACACCGTCATCGCCACAATCGACATCAGAGCCTGGTGCGGATCGCGGAAGAATCCCTGGTTCGCGATGCCAACCTTGTGGAGCGCAGCATTGACGAGCCCGAAGTCGGGATCGAGCAACCAGTTGAACATGGTCGCGGTGGCGACGGTCGAGGTAACGACCGGCACGAATACTGCGACACGGTAGAAGGTGATCCCGTGAATCCGCCGGTTCAGCGCCGCTGCGACCAACAACGAGCCGACGACGCATACCGGCACGAAGACGAGCGTGTAGATCACGGAGTTGCGGACTGAATTGGAGAACTGCGGGTCGTGCAGGAGCGCGCGGTAGTTGCGCAGCCCCACCCATTTGCCGGGCGAGATCAGATCGTTCTGCTCGAACGACAAGACGAACGCCCATACGAGTGGCACGAGACCGAACAAACCGATGAGCGCAACGGCCGGGCTGATGAACGACCAGCCGGCGAAGCTGTCCGACCACCACAGTCGCCGCCACCACGGCGGCCGCGTACGGGCCGAGGCTGCCTCAGCCGCGGGTGGCGACGTTGCTGTTGTCACCGCGTCCGTTGCGATATCACGGCGCGGCGAGCGCCGCGTCAGCCTGTTGCGCCGCCGACGAGAGCGCTTGCTGCGGCGACGTGTGTCCGATCAGCACTCCCTGGATCTCGCTGCCGATGGCTTGGCTCACCTGCGGATACGTCTTCGTGTTGGGCCGCGACTGCGTGACGTTGCCAAGGTTGTCTACGAACACGGCCTCACCGGGGTATTTCGCCAGATAGCCGGAGTAGAAGGCGAGCTTGGTCTCCGAAGCGCGCGTCGGCAGGTCGCCGGTGTCGAGCGCGAACTGCCCGTGCGTCTGCGCGCTGGTGAGCCACGTGAGGAACGTCCACGCGGCCTGCAAGCGGGCGCTGCCGTTGTTGAACACCATCCAGTTATCGGGCCCGGCGATGCTCGAGTGCACGCCGCTGGCCGCGGGCAGAATCTGCACGCCGTACTTCACGTCGGCATTGATGCTCGACAGGTCCCACGGGCCGGTCCACAGCATCGCGATCTTGCCGGAGTTGAAGAGGTTGAGGTAGTTGCCGTTGCCCGAGTCGAGGTACACGGACTTGTCGGTCACGGCCATGTCGTGCAACAGCTGCGTCGCCTTCAGCCCGGCCGGCGAGTTGAACGCGGTCTTCGTGCCGTCGGGAGAGAGGAGCTGTCCGCCTGCCTGCCAC
>DATMUX010000386.1:0-3757 GCA_035563695.1 Acidimicrobiia bacterium | reverse complement strand
AAGATCTCGCCCGGTCCCGCGGCGTCGCACACACGAGCCGCGATGTGCACCGCCAAGCCGCCGATATCGTCGCCGCGAAGCTCGCACTCCCCGGCATGCAACCCCACCCGCACCTCCACGCCGATCTGGCGCGTGGCGTTCTGGACGGCGCTGGCGCAGCGCACGGCCCGTGTCGGGCCGTCGAACGTCGCCAGCACCCCGTCTCCCGTGTGCTTCACCGGCCGACCGCGGAACCGCTCGACCTGCCGGCGCGTGACTGCGTCGTGACGGTCGAGCATTCCGGCCCAGGCGCTGTCCCCGATGCGGGCGAGCTGCTCGGTCGAACCGACGATGTCCGTGAACATCACCGTCGCCAATACCCGGTTGGCGACGCCGGCGTGGCGCGTGCCGGTGAGGAACTCCTCGATCTCCTCAACGACGGCGTCGGTGTCGCCGAACCACGGCCAGTGGTCTCCGCCGGTCAGCTCGACATACTTCGCCCCGGCGATGTGCTCGGCCAGATACCGCCCGTGCTCCACCCGGCAGAGCTGGTCGCCCGAGCGATGGATGACGAGTGTGGGCGCCTGGATCAGCGGAAGCAACGAGCGGACATCCGCCTCCCAAGCGGCGCGCAGATAGTGGTCGAGCATGGCGGGACTCGCGCCCTGTCGCACGTTGCGGGCGAACCACTCGCGGAAGTGCTCGTCTCCTCGCCGGCTGGGGACGACGATGTCGTAGAACTCGCCCGTCGTCCCCGCCTGCCGGAAACGGTCGGACCAGGCCCCGAACGCGGTGTGGGGAACGCCGAACGGATAGTCCGGTGCGCGGGCGAACCGCGCGTAACCTGCGTACGGGATCAACGCCGAGACGCGCTCCGGGTGGGTCGCTGCGAGCATCAGCACGATCGACGCGCCCTCGGAGTACCCCAGCAACGCCGCGCTCTCTGCCCCGGTGGCGTCCATGACGGCGAGGGTGTCGTCGACCCAGTCATCTGTAGTAGGGGGACGCACCGTCGGATCCGAGAGGCCGGTGCCCCGCTTGTCGAAGAGAATGAGACGGCTGAACGCGGCAAGGCGCCGGAGGAAGGCCGCCGCTTCGGGCTCCTCCCACAGGAGCTCGATGTGCGACACCCAGCCGGGCACCATCACCAAGTCGACCGGGCCGTCCCCGATCACCTGATACGCGATGGACACATCGCCGCTCTTGGCGTAGCGGGTTACCGGTTCCATAAGACTGCTGAGCTAATCGTCGTCGATGGCCGGCCGTCTGAAGTATGACGACTCGAGTACCAAAGCGAAACATCAGCAGCCCGCGCGCAACGCGCACGCGCTTAACGTGAAGCCGTCGGAGGCGAGCGCCGGCTCACTCAGGTTGGGAACACGATGACAAGATCGTGGGCGTCCGCTCCCTTTAGCCGAGCACGCGGATCGTGACTCGGAACAGTCGAGCGAGCAGAGGACAGGGGGTGTTCGGCGGGCAGTGCACTGTGCCGGTCGCCGAGATCGTGGCCTCGCCGATCTGCGCGGCGACGAACGCGCCCTGCGCATCCGCTGGCGTCGCGAAGACGGCCTGTAGCACAGATGGGTCGGAGACCCTGACGCCTGACCAGTCGAAGCCGGCATCCAGCGCGAGGATCAGTGCGTCGCCTAGGCTAACGACGACCGTCTGATTATCGTCGGCACTGGTTATCACACGGCCCGCATCGCTCACCGCTGCCGTCGGGCTGGCGAGAGGCGTCGAACCGGGCGGGGCGGTAGGAGTCACCCGCGCGGGAGGGCTGGCCGATGGCGTGGGACTGGCCGGTGTGCTCGACGCCGACCCGCCGCAGGCGAGGATGAGCGCGGGCGCCACGAGAAGGCCCATGAGATAAGGCTTCGCCACCATCGCGATTATATGACGACGGACGTCGCGCAATAGTTCCCGGGGAAGACGGTCGCCCTCGTTGAGCCAGAGTTGGCGAGCGTAGGTGGACTCAGCGGCGACACCCTGCGACGCTCGGCTAACGCGCTCGTTGCGTGTATGAAGACGAATCGACCGGCTAGCACGCCGACGATGAAAGTCACCGTGGCCGCGCATTGGCGTCCGATCAACGCGCCGCTCGAAGCTCGATTACCAACGTCTTACGGAGATTTTCCTGAGCGGCCGCGTTGTGCGGTGACGCCGCGCAGCATCTTCTGCGATAGTTGACCTAGGAAGCCGGAGCGCGGGTGAACCGACTGGGCCGTCTCACATCCGCTGCGCGTGTCCGTGAGGGCTCCAGGATGATACTCCGCCGCGCGGCCGTCCTAGGGCGAAATGCGAGGGGGACAATCACCGCTATGCCAACCTCGGCTCCATCGAAGTACTCGGCGATCAGCATGATCGCGCTGATGGGCCTCTTGGCTGCCTGCGCGAGCACGAGTGGGACCCACCCGACGTCGACGGCGAGCACGCGCAGCACGGCCACGCCACCGTCAACGGCGGCGACCGGCACGACCCAAGGCATTCACAAGATCAAGCACGTCGTGGTCATCATGCAGGAGAACCGCTCCTTCGATTCGTACTTCGGCACGTATCCGGGCGCCGACGGCATCCCGATGAGCAACGGCCAGCCAACGGTCTGCGCGCCCGACCCGAAGAGCGGTGGTTGTGTGGCGCCGTTCTACAACCCCAATGATCTGAACATCGGCGGTCCGCACGGCGCTCCGGCCGCGACGGCCGACATCGATGGCGGCAAGATGGACGGCTTCATCCGGGCGATGAGAGGAGGCGCCAAGACCTGCACCGATCCGAACGACCCTTCCTGCAGCGGCGGTCAGGAGCCCGACGTGATGGGCTATCACGACGCCCGCCAGATCCCGAACTACTGGACGTACGCGACGGACTTCGTGTTGCAGGACCACATGTTCGAGCCGAACGCCTCGTGGAGTCTTCCGGAACACCTCTTCATGGTTTCCGGCTGGTCGGCTATCTGCAGCATCGCGCGCGACCCGTTGAGCTGCACGAGCGCGCTGCAGTCGCCGAACCTTCCGCCGGACTTCCAGCCGCGCCGCGCCCTGAACGGCACGGTGCAGCGGCCCGACTACGCCTGGACGGACCTTACCTATCTGCTGCACAAGAACAGCGTGAGCTGGGCGTACTACGTCGCCGACGGCACCGAGCCCGACTGTGAAGACGACTCGGCGGTGACGTGCGCGCCCAAGCCGCAGCACGCTGGCACGCCGGGGATCTGGAACCCGCTGCCGTGGTTCGACACCGTCCATCAGGACGGTCAGCTCGGCAACATCCAGCAGCTCACGCAGTTCTACGACGCCGCGAAGAACGGCACGCTCCCGGCCGTCTCGTGGATCGCGCCGAACGGCAAGACCAGCGAGCACCCTCCGGCGTTGGTCAGCGAGGGCCAGGCATACGTCACCGGCCTCGTGAACGCCGTCATGCAGGGGCCCGACTGGGACAGCACGGCGATCTTCCTGAGCTGGGACGATTGGGGTGGATTCTACGACCACGTGGTGCCGCCGCAGGTCGACGCGAACGGCTACGGGCTGCGCGTCCCTGGCATCGTCATCAGCCCCTACGCGAAGCAGGGGTACATCGACCACCAGACGCTGAGCTTCGACGCCTACCTGAAGTTCATCGAAGACGACTTCCTGGGCGGGCAGCGAATCGACCCCAAGACCGACGGTCGCCCTGACTCGCGGCCCAACGTGCGCGAGAACGCCAGCCAGCTCGGCAACCTGACACAGGACTTCGACTTTTCGCAGCAGCCGCGCCAGCCGGTGATTTTGTCCGCGAATCCACC
>DATMUX010000385.1:0-2559 GCA_035563695.1 Acidimicrobiia bacterium | reverse complement strand
TTGCAGCACCTCGACGGCCTGACGCAGGCCGAGATCGCGGACCGGCTCGGGATCGCGCTGGGCACCGTGAAGTCGCGATCACACCGCGCCCATCGCAAGCTCGCCGTGCTGCTCGACGATCTCCGCCGCGGCGCCGCTCAGTAGCTTCCGTCGATCGCGTCGGCGTCGTCGAAGCCGAGTACCTCGATATCGTCGTCGTCCTCGTCGAGGAAGTCGTCGAGCGCCGCATGTCCCCCACGCGGTGAGCTCACCGCGTCGGGCGCGGGGGACGCGTCGACCGCGAACATGCCGTCACCGATCGCCGCGGCGAAACTTTCCAACTCCTCGTGCAGCTCGTTCCGCAGCGACTCGCGCAGCTCGGCGTCGTGACTCTGCTGAGCGTGCAGGAACTCCTTGAGCACGAACGACACCCGATTGCGCCCGAGCTTGCTCTGCGCCTCGACGTCGGACTTGGTGGCCAGGTCGAGCACGTTCACGCGCCGGCGCAGGTCGGCGAGCACGGCCCGCGGGATGCGCTCGACGCGCTCGCGGGTCCCGGTCGCGAGCTCACCGATGCGCTCGGTGAGCTCCTCGGTCGTGTGCCGGCCCTTCTCGGCGACGTCGGAGACCGCGTGGCGTACCTGCGTCTGACCCGACTGCGCGGCATCCGTCCATGCCGCGACCTGTCGTTTCCAATCCGGAAACTGCGGCACCGGCCAAAATGGTACGACGATCCGCCGGTCCGGGCGCGGACCCTCCGGCGCCCGGCCTCAGCCCCCGGCGCGCCGCAGCTTGCGGCCGCTCCGTTCCCAGCGGCGCGCACCGAGATCGACGAGCGTGTCGCGCACACGGTCGGGGAGCCGCGCCGCGACGTGGCCGAAGAGCTTGGCGTCGGGACCGACCAGGTAGCGCGCCTTGGGCCGGTTGGCGGTCAGCGCATGCTCGACCGCCGCGGCCACCTTGTCGGCCGGCACGCCCTTCGCCCGACCCTCGGCGATGAAGCCGCGCGACTGATCGAGGAGCCACCGGTAGCGTTCACGCCCGGCCGGGTCGAGCGATTGTTCGACCTCGGCGACCGTCGCCTCGCCCTTGTCCCAGATCGCGGTCTTCACCTCGCCCGGTTCGATCAGCGCCACCTTCACCTTGGTGCCCGCGCGCCGGAACTCGTGGCGCTGGGCCTCGGCCAGCGCTTCGAGCGCGTGCTTCGACGCGGAGTAGGGCGCGAGGCCGGGAGACGCGATGCGGCCGCCGACGGAGCCGATATGAACGACGCGGCCTTGTTTCGCGCGTAGCAGTGGCATCGCGGCGTGCGTCAAGGCGACGACTCCGAAGAGGTTCACGTCGAACACCCATCGCCAGTCGTCGTCGCTCGTGTACTCGAACGGACCGCCGGAACCGACGCCCGCGTTGTTCACGAGCCCGTCGAGACCTGCGTTACCGGGATCGGCGGCGATGACGTCGAGTGCCGCGTGCATCTGGTCGCGGTCGCTGACGTCGAGAATGACGGGCCGCACGTCGCCCGCGTGCTCGGACTTCAACCGATCGCCGTCCTCGGCCCGGCGCACGCCGGCGAAGACCGTCCAGCCGTGCTCCGACAGCCGGGCCACGCACGCCTCGCCGATTCCCGTCGATGTCCCGGTGATGAGCGCGGACGGCACGAAGGTCGAGGCTATGCCCCCCCGACCGCCTTCCGGCCAGACCTCGCTACGGGCGGCTGAACGCGGGACTCTGGTTCTCGGGCAGCTCCGCGAGCGGCGTCGCGAGCTCGTCGACCGTCGGGCCGTGCTCGGCCGCGAAGGGCGCGAGCTTGTCGAGATCGAACTTGTAGACGCGCGCCGCGTTCTGCGAGAGGACGGCGCGCAACTCATCGGGCTCCCAACCGGCGAACGTGCGCCGCAACGACTCCTTGGAGTGCGGCGACGTGCCCTCCATGTGCGGGTAGTCGCTTCCCCACATGATGCGATCGACGCCGAGCTCGCGCATCGCGGCCGCGTCACCAGGCGCGGGGAAGGCGGCGCCGATGAGCACGTTGCGGCGGAAGTAGTCGCTCGGCCGGTGCGGCAGCACGACCGACGGGTCGATGCCGAGCTCGCCGATGCGGCCATTGCGGCGCATGTCGGCGTTGAGCTGATCCATCCGCGTGAGGGCGTCGGGCACCCAGCTCGTTCCCTGTTCGGTGAGGACCAGCGTGAGTCCGGGGAACCGCTCGAACACGCCCGACATCGTCAGGTGCCACAACGCGCGGTTGGCCCAGAACCCGGCCTCCATCACGAACATCACGACCGAGCACGCCACCTTCGGCAGCTTGGGGATCCCCGTGCCGCCGGCGTGGTGCGTGACGGCGATGTCGCGCTCTTCGCACACGCGCCAGATCGGGTCGTACTTCGGCGAGAACAGAGGCTCGATCCATGGCGTGTCCGGCGCGGCGCCCGGGAGGAGTATCCCCCGCAATCCGTGCTCGTGGCCCCACACGATCTCGGCGACCGCGTCGTCGACGTCGTTCAGGAAGATCTGCGTCTGCCCCGCTCGCCGGTCGGGCGCCTCGGCGCAGAACTCCGCGAGCCAACGGTTGTGGGCGCG
>DATMUX010000384.1:0-6245 GCA_035563695.1 Acidimicrobiia bacterium | reverse complement strand
CGGAATCCTGCAGCTGCACGATCTCATCTACGACTTCGGGCCGGGCGAAGCCGCAACCCTCATCCAGGCCTGGCTGGATGGCGCGGTGTCGGACCCGGAGATCGGGTACACCGCGGCCGACCTCGCGACGCACGTTCGGACCGAGTTCAGTACCTACCGATGGCTTCTCGAACCCATGATCGAACGAGCCGGATTCACGATCGAAGACCGGCACTTCCGCCGAGGTGTCTACGGCAGGTACACGTGCCGGAAGATCGCGTGACCCTCCGTCCGACGAAGCGCCGAGCGGCGGATATCGCACGGTTGCCGTTCCCTGTTATGGAGCCATCGTCGCGGCGAAATCGCCGCCGTGTCGTGCCCACCAATCTCGCCGGCGATCGAAGCGCGCCATTCCGCCGATTGACGCCCACATTTCGACGAAGCCGGGTTCGCCCGCCTCGGCGTGACGACGCACGAACTCGCCGCCACGGGCGATCGTGGAGTCCAGTGAGGCGATGATCTCTCGACGGTCGCCCGGCGAGCACCCGTACGCGTCCGCGATGAGGCGCAAGCGATCCGGAAGGCGCGCGACGTTCCACCCGAGATTCGCGCGGCTCGCTTCGTCGTCGACGGGGACGCACATGCGAGCGAAACAGGCCAGATCGTGGCTCGGTCGTCCCGGCGCCGCGAAATCGAAGTCGAGCAGGGCCACCGCCGCGCCGGCCCGAAACACGACGTTCTCCAGGCACACGTCGTTATGGCAAATGACCGGTCCGTCCGGCTGACGGTCGGTCATCTCGGCGCTCCAGGCGTCGTCGCGGTCGCGCGTGAATCCTCTCGACGCGTCGTGGAACTCCCGCATCAATCTCGCGATCGAAGCCAACGCGTCGTCCGACTGCGCCCACGCCGGGTATGGGGGGATGGGGACATCACCGGGTATGAACCGCAGGCGCTCACGCCCGCCGTCCGATGACCTCGGCTCGGGCGCGATCGCGACACCGCTCCGCCGGAGATGGCCGAGAAACCGATGGATCGTCGCGCTGTTCGACGGCGCCGGCCGCAGGACATCGTCACCCACACGGACGACCGCGCCCGCGTTCGCCACACCCCCGCGCAGAACTTCGACCTCGTCGACCACGGCACCCAGACTGCCCTGAACCGCGAGGCCCCGCCAACGAGATCGGGCGCAGGGTCGTCGGCGGTCAGGGTGCGTCGACGAGCAGGGAGTCGTCGACGGGGTACACGCGGAACTCACCTTCGAGTCCCTTGAGGTGAGTCGTCCTCGGTTCGCCGAATCGGAACGTGCCGAGCCCGCGTGTCAGTTCGTGCACGAGCTCGGACGCGAGCATCTCGCCCCCGAGCGCAAGGTCCGCGATGCGGGCGGCGATGACGACGGTTCTGCCGTAGAAATCGTCGGAGTGGCGGAGCGCCTCACCGGCATGCAGGCCGATGCGTACACGGACGTTCGCGCCCTCGTAGCCGCCCCCGAGCCGCTGTTGAATGGTTGAGCCGCAACGCAATGCGAAGGCCGCTGACGGGAACGCGATCATGAACCCGTCACCGCGCGACTTGACGATGTAGCCGCGATGTTCGCCCGCGGCGTCTCGCACGATCGCGTCGTGCCATCCGAGTAGCCGGACGAACTCGGTGTCGCCCAGCCGTTCGAGAAGGACGGTGGACGACTCGATATCGCTGAACATGAGCGTCACCGTGCCGTCGGGAGCCGCCGCGGTCTGAACGTCGGGACGTGCGTCCCGAACTGCTCGCTCGGTCCGTTGGATGCTCGTCGTGAGCGAGACGCCGATCGCTTCCTCGTTGCGAACCCCGATCGAGTTGTGCCAGTGCACGACCCGCCAGTGCCCGCGCTCGATGACGAATACGCCTGTCGTTCGCAACACGAAGTCGGCACCGGTATCGAACCGGAGGTGTACGCGGCCAACCGCCCAGCCCGTGTCGCCACACGCGTACGCAACAACATCGGCGGGGTCGATCTCCTGCCGATAGGGCGGCAGCTCCTCGAGATGAGCAAGGTGCGCCGCGTGGTCGTCGGGGCCCTGCCACCACTCGCGCGGATCCGACCCGACCGACATGACATACGGCTCGAACGAGAGCAGATCCTCGATCGCCGCTCGATCGCGCATCTGCCACGCCCGCGAGAGGCGCAAGTACGCGGCGCGGATCTCCTCACTCGGAACAACAGCCGGAGCCATCCCCCAAAGCATGGCTCAGACCCGAGCACCGAGGAAGCGCGCCGGGTGCTCAAGATCGCCGCCCGCACGGTCGATACACGACGGAGAGGGGGAGTCTCGGTTTGCCTCGCGCGTCCCAGCCCTTTGGGGGGTTCACACCTGACCCAGTGAGGCCAATCCAGGCGTTCGCTCCCGGTCGCCGCACATCGCCGATCCCTACTCCGCCCAGACGGCCCGGCGGTAGAGGGACCGGGGGCGCCCCCTCGCGTGCCGGTCGTGCGGGCGCGGATTCCGCGGCCGTCGATTCAGCTCCCGACGTGATGTTGGGGCGCCCGGCTCGCGCCTCGGGCCCGGTTGCCCCGGCGCGATCGGTTGGCGGCGTTGCGGGCGCGCCGGTCGGTACCCCGTGAATCGGGCTGGGTGGACGCCGGCAACAGCCCGAGTTCCCTGCGCAGCTTGTGTGACGCCGCGCGCTGGTCGCGCGCGACGAACGACACGACGGTGCCGGTTGCGCCGGCGCGGGCCGTGCGGCCGGAGCGGTGTACGTAGGTCTTGGCGTCGACCGGCGGATCGAAATGCACGACGCAGGCGACGGCGTCGACGTGGATGCCGCGCGCCGCGACGTCGGTGGCAATGAGCGCCTCGACCTTGTTGTCCTTGAAACCGGCGAGTGCGCGGTCGCGCTTGGACTGCGAGAGCCCGCCGTGGATCGCCGCTGCGTCGACGCCGGCCGTCTTGAGCTGCTTGGCGAGACGCTCGGCGCCGTAGCGCGTGCGCGTGAACACGATCGTCGACCCGTGCGTGCGCACGATCTCGGTGGCGCGGCTGACGCGCGCGGTCGCTTCGAGCTCCTCGAAGTGGTGCTCGATGTCGGCCTCGTCGACGGCACCGGCGATCTCGTAGGTCACGGCGTCGTCGCGCTGGTACTTCCGCTGCAGCACGGCGACGTCGCCGTCCAGCGTGGCCGAGAACAGCAGGGTCTGACGCTCGGGCGATGTCGCGTCGAGGATTCGGCGCACCTCGGGCAGGAAACCCATGTCGGCCATACGGTCGGCCTCGTCGATCACGACGATGTCGACCGCGTCGAGCCGAACCGCATTCTGCGCGATGAGATCGCCGAGGCGGCCGGGACACGCGACCAGGATCTCGACGCCGCGACGCAACGCCTTCTTCTGCTTCTCGTAGCCGACCCCGCCGTAGACGGTGCAGACGCGCTTGTCGCGCGCCGCGGCCAAGGGCTCGAGCTCCTTGTGGATCTGTGCGGCGAGCTCTCGGGTCGGCGCGAGCACGAGCGCCCGCGGGCGCCGGGGGCGCGCCGGCGCCGCGCGTACGACGAGCGGGAGACCGAACGCGAGGGTCTTCCCCGAGCCGGTCGGCGCCCGGCCGCACACGTCGGCGCCGGCGAGGGCGTCAGGGAGAGTCGCGACCTGGACCGGGAACGGCTCGGTGATGTTGCGGCGACGCAGCGCCGCGACGAGGTCGGCGGGCACGCCGAGATCGTGAAAGGAACGCACTGGGTTCTCCTTGCCGCGCGGTGTCGCGCGGCCTCGTGATCGATTCGTGATTCGGACTGGCGCACGTTCTCGAGCGCCGTCGGACGAACAACGAAGATCGAGCCGGGACGGCATCCTGGGGAGCCGCCCCCAAACATGAGCATCGACGCCGCACATGCCCGGCACATAACTAGGCAGACCGCGGGTCGGACGTCATTGTACCAGACGTCCGACCCGCCGGCAGGCTCAGCGCCCGGCGGCGCGTGCATCCCTTCCTCTATCGGGGCATTATGCGTGCGTGACGACTCTCGGCAACTACAACACCGACGTCTCGGACATGTACGCCGTCCACAAGGCCCTTACCAGCGCGCTGGACGCGGCCCCGGCCTACGTCGCCAAGGCCGGCCTCGACTCGCAGCGCGTCGAAGTGATCGCTTCCTTCTACGAGAACGTGATCGAATTCCTGCGCGTCCACCACACCGGCGAGGACGAGTTGATCTACCCGGTACTCGAGGAACGTTGCGCCCAGAGTCGGTCGGACCTCGAGCGGATCAACGACCAGCACAAGTTGTTGCATGCACCGATGGATGCCGGTCGGTCCGCAATCGCCACCTGGCGGGCCGCACCCTCGACCGCCAACGCGCAAGCGGTCGTCGACGCGATCGCCGCGATCACCGAGCCGCTACGGCCCCACCTCGTCGAGGAGGAGACCGTGCTGCTGCCCATTGCCTCGAAGTGGATGAGTCCCGAAGAGTTCGGGAGGCTGCCGGGTCACCACATGATGAGCTTCCGCGCCGACAAGCCGTGGCTGATGCTCGGGCTCGTGCGGGAGCAACTCGACCAGGAGCACCGTGACGCCATGCTCGCGGGTATGCCTCCCGAGATGCGCACGATGTGGACCGAGCAGATGGAGCCGGTGTTCAACGCCTTCGTTACCGAAGTGCGCCGGTAGCCGTTCGAGCGCGGCGCACCTCGTGCCCGTGCTGATGTTTCGCTCTAGCGTCGCGGGATGTTTCGGCTGGTTCTGACGGCAGTCGCGCTCGGACTGTCGAATCTCGCCGCGGCGATCGGTATCGGGCTGGCCGGAATCGACACGCGCCTGCGCGTGCGGGTCGCGTTCGTCTTCGGTGCATTCGAAGCCGGGATGCCGCTCCTCGGACTCGCGATCGGGCGCGGCGCGGCGGCGCCGCTCGGATCGGCGGGGCGGTACATCGGAGGGTTGCTCCTCGTGTTCACGGGTCTCTTCAACGCGTGGCAGTCGAGGCGCGCCGGTCGGCAGGAAGGGCCGCGCACACATGGGATCGGCCCGCTGGTGCTGACCGGCGCGGCGCTCAGCGTCGACAACCTCATCGTCGGCTTCGCTCTCGGGACCACGAAGACATCGATACTGCTCGCGATACCGCTCATTGCCGCCGTCAGCATCGGCATGTCACTGATCGGACTCGAACTCGGCGACCGGCTGGGTGTCTTGGTCGAAAAACGGAGCGGGGAGGTCGGCGGAGCGGTCCTTGTTGGTGTCGGCCTGACGGTCCTCTTCGGCCTTTTGTAACCCCTGGCGTCCCGGCCGCGTCCGAGCCGGCGGGTCGTATACTCCCGCTACGATCGCCGGCGGGTCGCGGGAGCTTCGGAGGATCACCGATGTCCGCACGTTTCGGTGTATCGCTGGTCGTCGTGGGCGCCCTGGTTGCCGCCGCGTGCGGGAGCAGTTCGCACTCGGGTGCTCCTTCGTCCTCGTCGACGACTTCGCAACGCGGCGCCCCGGGCGCCGGGCTGGTGGGAACGTCTTGGAACCTCGCGTCCTATCGGAGCGGGGGAGCGATGGTGGCGGCCTCTCCCGAATCCGTCCCGACGCTCGCGTTCGCTTCCGAGGGCAAGTTGACGGGTTCGACGGGATGCAACTCGTTCTCGGGCTCGTATACGAGTAGTGGTTCGAAGCTCACGATCACGCTGGGAGCGATGACGCAGCGGGCGTGCGTGAACCCGGTCCTGAACGCGCAGGAGTCTGCGATGGTCGAGCAACTTTCGAAGGTGACGAACTACACGATCAGCGACGACATACTCACACTCACGGGATCGGGCGGCACGCAACTGTTCACCTACAAGGCGGCCGCCACGTCACTGACCGGCTCGGCCTGGAACGTCACGGGAGTGAACAACGGCAAGGGCGCGGTCGAGTCGACCACTCTGACGGAGAAGCTCACCGCGAACTTCGGCGAGAACGGCTCCTTCAGCGGTTTCGGCGGCTGCAACCAGCTCAACGGCTCGTACAAGCTGTCAGGGACGAACGGACTGTCGATCGGGCCGCTCATGTCGACGAAGAAGACGTGTGGCACCGCGATCGACCAGCTCGAAGCCCAGTACGGTGCCGCGCTCGATCACGTCGCCAATTACGAGATCAATGGAGCGACCCTCACGTTGCGCGACAACAGCAACGCCGCGCAGGTCGTCGCGCACCGCTCGTAGCGCCGTCGCGAGCGGAACACGCGAACGGTTCCGCCGCGGCCGCTCGGGGTTATTCGCCGATGCGGTAGAGCGAGCGGGCGTTGTCGCCGAGGAACCGTCGCCGCGCCGATTCGTCGAAGGC
>DATMUX010000383.1:0-7178 GCA_035563695.1 Acidimicrobiia bacterium | reverse complement strand
CGACGGCATCGATGCCGTCGGCGTCCATGTCGACGAGCCGCGGTCCGGGTTCGTGCCCGCCGGGCCGCCGGAGGCCTTCGAGCAGGTCGTAGAACTCGCGCGGCGTCATGCCGACCGCCGCCGCCATCTGGTCGTGCAGCTCCTTGCCGCCACCGCGCACCCGGCCGCCCAGGTACGTGATCTCGTAGATCTCGTCGATCACCTCCTTGCGCGGCACCCACTCGCCCCAGCGATCGTGGTCGATCCGCTCGCGCGTCCAGATGTCGTTCGGCTCCTCCATGACGTGGCCGTCGCCGTCCACGATCGCCGTCGTCGTCATCGCGCGATCATCCCCCACCATCCGACCTCGGGGAAAGGACGCTCTGACCGGCCGTGGGTGTGGAAGGGATACGGTAGAGGCGCCGACCGGACGACGGCAGACCGGACGACGGTATGCCCGGACTCCCGCGTGCACGGCCGAGGTGTGATGGCTCACGACGACGAGAACCGCAGGCGCATCGGCCTCGTCATCGCCGGCCTCGGCACGATCGCAACGGCGCTCGTGCTCGTGCCCGTGCGCCATTCGATCGACAACGCGAACCTCGCGCTCGTCCTCGTCGTCGTGGTGGTGCTGGCGGCGATCGTCGGTGACCGCCGCGCGGCCGTGCTCGGAGCGCTCACCGCGACGATGGCATTCGACTTCTTCCTGACGCGCCCGTACATCTCGATGCGCATCGACAGCGCCGACGACATCGAGACCGCCTTGCTCCTGCTGGCGGTCGGCCTCCTTGTCGCCGAGGTCGCGGTACGCAGCCGCCGTCACGTGCACGAGCGCGAACGCGTGGCGGCTTCGATCGCGCGCGTGCAACGCGTCGCGGGCCTCGTCGCGCAGGGTGCGCCGCTCGATCACATCGTCCGGGTCACGATCACCGAACTGACCCAGCTCCTGCACCTGCACGACTGCACGATCGAGTTCCCGCCGTTCACGTGGCCGCTGCCCCGGCTCGAGCGCGCCGGATCGATCGAAGCCACGGAGTATCAGTGGGCGGACGACGGGTTCGCGCTGCCGGAGCACGGCCTGCAGCTGCTCGTCATGGACGCGGGTGACGAGGTTGCCCGCTTCGTCCTGATCGGCGACCCCGCGGCCCGGATTCCCGTCGACGACCGGATCGTCGCCGTCGCGCTCGCCGACCAAGTCGGCCGCGCCATCGCGCTCGCGTCGGCGCAAGAAATCCGCAAGCTTGTCGAGCAGGGACTTTCTCCCCGGTAGGTGCGACTGCGGGCGACGGCCCGTGTCATGATGGGCCCAGGCACGCGCGGGGAGAAGTGCCGATGCGAGCGACGTTCAAACGACTCCTGGTCGGCCGTCCGTTGGCGACTGCGGCCATCGCGGAGCAGCGGCTGACGAAGACGATCGCGCTGGCGGTCTTTTCGTCCGACGCACTCTCGTCGACGGCGTACGCGACCGAAGAGATCCTCTTCGTCACCGCCGTCGGCGCTTCGAGTCTCGCACTGGGGCTCTCGAAGCTGGTGCCGATCGCGGTCGTCGTCGCGATTCTGCTCGCGATCGTCGTCACGTCGTACCGGCAAGTCATATTCGCGTATCCGAACGGCGGCGGAGCGTACGTCGTGAGCCGCGAGAACATCGGCGAGTACGCGGCGCTGGTCGCGGGTGCGTCGCTCCTGGTCGACTACGTGCTCACGGTCGCGGTGTCGATCTCCGCGGGCGTCGCCGCGATCATCTCCATACCCGAGTTCGAGAGCCTGAAGAGCCAGCGGGTGCTCATCGGACTGGTGCTGATCGCGGCGATCACCCTCATGAACATGCGCGGCGTGAAGGAATCGGGACGCTTCTTCGCCGTGCCGACATACATCTATATCGGGGTGCTCGGGTTGTTGCTGGTCTGGGGCCTGGCCCGGTCGTTCTTCGGCCATATCGACCCCGTGCCGTACGACCCCGCGCTCGCCGCGACCGCGCGCGAGACCGGCGGCATGCTCGGCCTGTTCCTGTTGCTCAAGGGGTTTTCGTCGGGCGCAGTGGCGCTCACGGGCGTCGAGGCCATCTCCAACGGCGTCCCCGCGTTCAAGCGGCCCGAGGCCAAGAACGCGGCCACGACACTCGTGTGGATGGGTGTCCTGCTCGGCTCGTTGTTCCTCGGCATCTCGGTGCTCGCCCACCGCCTGCAGCCGTACCCGAGCCACGACCGCACCGTGATCGCACAACTGGGCTTGGCCGTGTTCGGGCACGGTGCGCTGTTCGTCGTCTTGCAGTTCGCGACCGCAACGATCCTGACGCTCGCCGCGAACACCGCGTACAACGGATTCCCGAGCCTGACGTCGATCATCGCCAAGGACCGGTACCTGCCGCGTCAGCTCGCGAATCGAGGCGATCGGCTCGTGTTCTCGAACGGCATCTTCGTGCTCGCCGGTGCGGCCGCCCTCTTGCTCATCGCGTTCGGCGGACTCACCAACGCGCTGATCCCGCTGTACGCGGTTGGCGTGTTCACCTCGTTCACGCTGTCGCAGTACGGCATGGTGCGCCACCACCTGCGGTTGCGGCAGCCGGGGTGGCGACGGAGCAGTGTGTTGAACGGCGTCGGGGCCGTCGCGACGTGCCTCGTGCTGCTCATCGTCGCCGCCACCAAGTTCACGAGTGGCGCGTGGGTGCCGATCATCGTCATCCCGCTGATCGTCGTGCTCTTCAAGGCGATCCACGGCCATTACGCCGCCGTCGAGCAGGCGCTCGACACTCCGATCGACTTCCGGCCGCCGCGGCGCCCGCACACCGTCGTCGTGCTCGCGGGTGACGTGAACGCGGGCCTGCTCGATGCGCTGGCCTACGCGCGGTCGATCGCTCCGGATCACCTCGTCGCCGTGACCGTCGTGGGCGACGACGACGAGGCCGAGCGCCGGGCGAAGGCGTGGACGCAGCAGCAGATCCGGACCTCGCTCGAGCTGGTGTTGTCGCCGAGCCGCGATTTCACGGGTGCGGTGCTCGGCTACGTCGACGAGATCCACCACCGCTGGCCGGGCGCGACGCTCACGGTGATCATCCCCGAGTTGTTCGTCGAGCACTGGTGGCAACACCTGCTGCACAACCAGAGCACGCTGGTGCTCAAGGCGCGGCTCTTGTTCCGCAAGGGGACGGTCGTCACGTCGATCCCGTACCACGTCGCGCCCGCGTTGTTCGCCGTGCCGGAAACCGCCGAGCTGCTCGAAACCGCGCCGGTCGTCCGCTGACACGGGACGAGCGAGCGGGCCGGCACGGGAGCGCGCAATCGGGACATCGATGTCCCGCGGCTCCTCCCCCCGGCCGGCGCGCATCTCCGCGCCGGCCCGCGGCCGCACCCTACGGGCCGGGTGCCCGGCCCCGGGCGCGCGCGTCTCTCGCGGGTTCAGCACCCGCCGGCGGTGTCCGCTGCACCCGGACTGGTTGGCCCGCACGACCGACTGCTACACAGTGTCTCGAGAGAGCCCGCCGGAGGACACACATGACGGACCGCATCCCGCTCGTCGACTACCTGGTGTTGGAGCCGGAACCCCATCTCGTCGCGCACGAATGCACGGCGTGCGGGGCGCGCTACTTCGACCGCCGCAACGCCTGCGCGAGCTGCTTCGGCACTGCGTTCCGGGAGGTCTCGGTCTCGCCGACGGGTGAGCTGCGCGCGTTCACGATCGTGTCGCTCGCGGCGCCGGGGATCCCGGTGCCGTTCGTCGCGGGCGTGATCGACTGCGACGGCACGAGCGTGCGCGCCAACGTCATCAACGTGCCCGCCGACCCGGAGCACGTGCACACCGGCATGAAGGTCCGCCTCGCGACGCACGCCGTCGGCGTCGACGCCGCGGGCACCGAGGCGATCGGCTTCGGCTTCGAGCCGCTCGAGAGCGAAGGAGCAAGCAATGGCCGCTGACGACATCTGGATCCTCGGGATCCACATGACGAAGTTCGGCAAGCACCCCGACAAGGACACGATCGACCTCGCGTCCGAAGCGGCGATGGGTGCACTGGCCGACGGCGGCGTGACCATGCGCGACATGGGAGTGCTCGCGGCGGGCAACCTGATGGGCGGCGGTCTCGGCATCGGTCAGGCGATCCAGAAGCAGGTCGGCCAGACCGGGATCCCGGTGTACAACGTGGCGAACGCGTGCGCGACGGGCGCAACCGCGTTGCGCACCGCGATCATGTCGGTGAAAGCCGGCGAGTGCGACATGGGGCTCGCGGTCGGGGTGGAGAAGCTCGCGGGCGCGGGTCTGCTCTCGGGGGGTGCACGCGCGGCCGACGCCGACACCTGGACGCCGAAAGGGCGCTACGGCGCGGTCGCACCGATCGACGGTCGCATCGGCACCGAGACCATGCCGGGCGTGTTCGCCCAGATCGGCATGGAGTACGGCCACCGCTACGGCGGCGTCGACTTCGAGCTGTTCGCCCGCATCTCCGAGAAGAACCACGCGCACTCCACGTTGAACCCGCTCGCGAGCTACCAGAAGCGGTTCACGCTCGACGAGATCATGAACGACGTCATGATCGCGTACCCCAACACGCGCCCGATGTGCTCGGCGAACTGCGACGGCGCCGCGGCCGCAGTCGTCGTCAGCGGTGCGAAGCTGAAAACGCTGTCGGGGGAGCAGCAGCGCCGCGCCGTGAAGGTCGGCGCGTCGGTGCTCACCACCGATCCCTGGGAAGAGGCGTGCCAGGTGCTGCCCGACGTCAACACGTTGACGCGCAACGCCGCGCAGCAGGCGTACGAAGCCGCCGGCGTCGGGCCGAACGATCTCGACCTCGTCGAGCTGCACGACTGCTTCGCGACCGCGGAGCTCGTGCACTACGACAACCTCGGGTTGTGCGAGCCCGGCGGAGCGGCCGACTTCTTCCGCTCGGGCGCGACGTGGCGCGACGGCGCCACGCCGGTGAACGTGTCCGGTGGCCTCGAGTCGAAGGGCCACCCGATCGCCGCAACCGGCATCGCGAACATCTGGGAGATCTGCCACCACCTCCGGGGTGAGGCGGGCGACCGTCAGATCGAAGGGGCGCGCGTCGGGCTCGCGCACGTGATCGGCCTCGGTTCCGCCTGCGGCGTGCATATTCTCGAACGCTCCGCCGCGTGAGCGCGCTCGCCGGGCGCGACGGCAATCGGCTCGCGGCCGATGTTGCCGGCGACCCGGCCGGCCCGCCCGTCGTCTTACTGCACGGGGGCGGGCAGACGCGCCATTCGTGGGGTACCACGCTCGGCGCACTGGCCGGCCGGGGCTGGCGCACATACGCGATCGACCTGCGCGGCCACGGCGACAGCGAGTGGGCGGCCGACGGCGACTACACACTCGACGCGTTCGCGGGCGACGTGCTCGCGGTCGTGCGTGCGCTCGACGCACCGCCCGCGCTCGTCGGCGCGTCGCTCGGCGGGATCGCGTCGCTCGCGGCGATCGGCGAGCACACCGACGAGGAAGTCGCCCGCGCGCTCGTGCTCGTCGACGTCGCGCCGCGCATCGAGGAGCAGGGCCGGTTACGCATCGGCGCGTTCATGGCGGAGCACATGGACGACGGGTTCGGCTCGCTCGATGAGGTGGCGGACGCGATCCAGGCGTACAACCCGCACCGGCCCCGACCGTCCGACCTCGGCGGCCTCGCGAAGAATCTGCGCCGCCGCGACGACGGCCGCTGGTACTGGCACTGGGACCCGGAGTTCATCACCGGACGCCTCGGCGGTGCGGACGAGACGCGATCGTCGCTCATCGACCCGGCCCGGCTGCGCAAGGCCGCGCAGGCGCTGACCGTCCCGACGTTGCTCGTGCGGGGACGGGTCAGCGACCTGTTGAGCGAGGAGGGTGCCCGCGAGCTGCTCGAGCTCGTGCCACACGCGCAGATGGTCGACGTCGCCGGCGCGGGGCACATGGTTGCCGGCGACCGCAACGACCTCTTCAACGACGCGGTCGTGACCTTCCTCGACGCCCACCGCGACCTTGCGTGAGAAACCCACCCCCACGGTGGTTGTGCCACGCAAGTTGGCGGAACTCTTGGGTGTGGGAGACTGCGGACGTGGCCGTGTTGCCGACGGGGACGGTGACCTTCCTGTTCACCGACATCGAGAGCTCGACGCGACTCTGGGACCGCCATCCCGACGCGATGCCCTCTGCGCTGGCCGGTCACGATGCCATCGTCCGGGACGCGATCGAGGATCAAGGCGGCGTCGTCTTCGCGACCAGCGGTGACGGCTTCGCGGCGGCGTTCGCGGGCGCCGACCGCGCGGTCGCGGCGACCATCACGGCGCAGCTCCGGCTGCAGCAGGAAGAGTGGCCGGCCGGCGTCGAGCTGCGGGTGCGGATGGGACTGCACGCCGGCGCGGCCGAGGAGCGTGACGGCGACTACTTCGGCCCGACCGTCAATCACACCGCCCGGCTGATGGCCGCCGCGCATGGCGGCCAGGTCCTGTGCAGCAGCGCGGCCGCCGAGCTCGTCTCCGACCGCGTCGAGCTGCTCGATCTCGGCGTCCACCGCTTGCGCGATCTGGAGTCGGTGACGCACATATGGCAGGTCGTCGGACCGGGGCTGCCGTCGGTGTTCCCGCCGCTGCGCACGCTCGACGCGTTCCGCTCGAACCTGCCGCACGACCTCAGCGTGTTCATCGGCCGCGACGAGCATGTCGAAACGGTCGTCGACGCGCTGCGGCACGGGCGCGTGGTGTCGATCGTCGGCGTCGGCGGCGTCGGCAAGACGCGCCTGGCGCTGCGCGTCGGTGCGGAGCTGCTGCCGGAGTTCACCGACGGCGTCTGGTTGTGCGAGCTCGCCAACGTCCGCGAGCCCGAGGAGCTCCCCGACGCGGTCGCGGCCGCGCTCGGTGTCATCCCTGCACAGGGCCTGACCGTCACGCAAGGGCTGTGCCGGTTCTTCGCGGCCAAACAGCTCCTCTTGATCCTCGACAACTGTGAGCACTTGCTCGGCGCGGTGGCCGGCTTCGTCACCGATACGTGCGCGGCGGCAGCCAAGCTGGCGGTGCTCACGACCAGCCGCGAGGCGCTGGCGCTGCGCGGCGAGCACACCCACCCGCTGCCCTCGCTCGCGCTGCTGCTCGACGACGCGCCCGCCACGATCGCGGCATCGGAGGCGGGCGCGCTGTTCGTCGACCGGGCCCGCGACGTTCGGGGCGACTTCACGGTCGCCGCGACAACGCCAACTCGGTTCGCGAACTGCTCGTACGCCTCGA
>DATMUX010000382.1:0-7621 GCA_035563695.1 Acidimicrobiia bacterium | reverse complement strand
ACTCGGGCGACTACCCGACGGCGTTGCGCAAGGCACTCGACGAAATCGGCTACGAGCAGCTGCGCGCCGAGCAAGCCGCGGCGCGCGCCGAAGGACGGCTGATCGGCATCGGCATCGCGCACTTCACCGAAGCCGTCGGCGCCGGACCGTCGAAGCAGTACGACATTCTCGGCCTCAAGATGATCGACTCCGCCGAGCTGCGCGTGCACCCGACAGGAAAGGCGATCCTGAAGCTCGGCGTGAAGAGCCAGGGCCAAGGCCACGAGACGACGTTCGCGCAGATCGTCGCCGACGAGCTCGGCATTCCCGTCACGAACATCAAGGTGATGGAAGGCGACACCGACAACACGCCGTACGGACTCGGAACGTACGCGTCGCGCTCCACGCCGGTCGCGGGTGCCGCCACGGCCGTGGTCGCGCGCAAGATCGCCGACAAGGCGCGCCGGATCGCCGCCCACCTGCTCGAAGCCGCCGACGAGGACATCGAGCTCGAGAACGGCGTGTTCTCGGTACGGGGAACGCCGTCGCGGTCGGTGACGATCGGCGACGTGGCGCTCGCCGCGTACACCAACCTGCCCGAAGGGATGGAGTACGGCCTCGAGGACGTCCACTACTACGACCCGCCGAACCTCACCAACCCCTACGGCAGCTACATCGTCGTCGTCGACGTCGACCCCGAGACGGGCGTGTGGAAGGTCCGGCGCATGGTGGCGCTCGACGACTGCGGTGTGCGGATCAACCCGATGATCGTCGAGGGCCAGATCCACGGCGGGTTGACCGAAGGCTTCGCCAAGTCGTCGATGCAGTGGATCACCTTCGACGACGAAGGCAATTGCATCGGCTCGAACTTCATGGACTACCTCATCCCCACCGCGTGGGAGACACCGCGCTTCGAGTTGCTCGAGACGTGCACGCCGTCGCCGCACCATCCCATCGGCGCGAAGGGTGTCGGCGAGTCGGCCACCGTCGGCTCGCCGGCCGCGTTCGTCAACGCGGTGATCGACGCGGTGGCCCATCTCGGCGTGCGCAACATCGACATGCCCCTGTTGCCCGACCGGGTGTGGTCGGCGATCCAGGCCGCGCCGGCGGGCAGTTCGGGAGGCTGATGGACGACGGGGTCCTCGCCGAAGCTGCCGCGCTCGCGCACGCGCGCCGTGCATTCGTGCTCGCGACCGTCGTGTGGCGACGGGCGCCGAGCTCGGGCCGGCTCGGCTCGAAGGCGATCGTGCTCCCGGACGGGCGCGTGCACGGCTGGCTCGGCGGTGCCTGTGCCGAGCCGACCGTCGTGCGCGAGGCGTTGGCGTCCCTCGCCGATGGAGGCTCGCGCCTCATGTTCCTCGGCCCTCCCGATGAGCTCGCCGCGCACGATCGTGAGGGCACGCTGCTCGTTCCCATGGCGTGCGAGAGCGAAGGTGCGCTGGAGGTGTACGTGGAGCCGTTCCTGCCCAAGCCGCAGCTCGTCGTCATCGGTCGATCGCCCGCGGTGCACGCGCTGACCCGCCAGGCGTTGGCGCTCGACTGGGACGTCGCCGTCGTCGACGACGGAGGTGTGCCGGCCGAGCATCCGCATCCCGAGATCGTCCGCACCGTGCTCGACCTCGCCGGTCTCGCCGTCGGCCCGTCGAGCGCGATCGTGATCGCGACGCAAGGTCATTACGACGATGTGGCGTTGCGGGCCGCGCTGGCAACCGACGCGGGATACATCGGTGTGATCGCGGCCGAGAAGCGCGCGTCGTCCCTACGCCAGCTGTTGCGCGACGAGGGGATCGACGACGCGCAGCTGGCACGGGTGCACGCGCCCGCGGGGCTCGACCTCGGAGCCATCGAGAACGCCGAGATCGGCATCGCGGTGCTGGCCGACCTCGTAGCCCGGCGCGCCCGCGGCAAGCTGCGAGGCGTTGCACCGCACGCGGCCCGGCGGGAGGCGCGCGATCCGGTGTGCGGCATGGTCGTGTACGTCGACGATGCCAAGCACCACACGGTGCACGACGGCCGTGAGTGGTGGTTCTGCTCGGCCGGATGCCGGCGCGCGTTCGCCGAGGATCCCGCAGCATTCGTCCATTAGGCGGTCGATCGGGCCCGCGGCCGGGGACCAAGGCCTCTGGGACCGAGTTGACCGAGTCTTTACGGTTTGCACGTGAAGGCCTCGGCATCGACCGCCGGGTGGTATCCGGACCCGCTGTTCCGGTTCGCGCAGCGCTACTGGGACGGTCGTCGATGGACGGAGCACGTCGCCGACGCCGGCCACGTGTACGTCGATCCACCGCCGGACCACCCGAGCGGTGCCGGGTCGGCGGAGGTTGCTCACCTCGACTACGTGCTCGCGTTCCTCGACGCGGCCCGCCGGGCCGGCGCGTGCGACGAGGACGCGTTCCGATCGTTGTCGGAGCGCGCGCGCCGGATCCGGAATCGGGTGGTCGGCATCGAAGAGGGCGCGGCGGCGCCTGCCCCGGCGCGGGTCGCGCCCGCGGTCCCGACGGTGGCGCCCGCACCCGTCGAACCGGTGGTGCGTCCCGTACCCGAAGCTCCCGCTCGCGCTCCTGTAGCTCCGGTTCCACCCCCTCGTCCTCCCGTCGCTCCCGTTCCGCCCGCCCCGCCACCGCCCGCCCCCCGGCCTGCGCACCTCCGCGCGGTTCCCCCGGTGCCCGCCGTTCCCCCGTCCCCCGAACCGGCAACCCGGCCGGCGGCCGCGCCCGTTCGGGCCGCGCCGCCGTCCGTCGAGGAGCAGCCACCGGGCCGCTTTGCCCGCATGCGCAGCCGGATCGCGGCCGATCTCGCGATCCACTGGCTCGCGTACCTCGGCGTGTTGTTCTTGTTCAGCGGCGTGTTCGGACTGGTCGCGTTCTCGTTCAGCGAGGTGAACGTCACGCTGCGGCCGATCGCCGAGCTCGCGATTCCGAGCTCGCTGTTCATGGCCGGATGGTTCTTGAAGCGACAGCGCGCACCGTTCGCAAGTCGCATCGTCACGTTCCTCGGTGGCGCGCTGCTCCCGATCGTCGCCGTCGCCTCGTTCACCGACGGAGCCGGCATCCCGCCCGACGCGCACGGCAACGCGCTCGCGCTGTGCACGGCCGCGACGTGTTTCGGGATCTCGGCGGTGTACTTCGTCATCGCATCGCGCCGGCCGGACACGCCGTTGCGCTTCCTCGCAGGGCCGGTGCTCTGGCTCGGCGTCGGGCTGCTCGCGTTGGTCACACGCACCGAGATCCCGAGCGGCTCGGCCGTCGCGAGCGTGTCCGGCTGGCAGATCGCGATCATGGGGGCGTCGGTTCCCGTGACGCTCGCGCTCGTCCGTGCGCTGCGGCTGCGCCGGTCGCTCGTCGACGCCGTCGAGATCGGCGCGCTCGCCGCGGCGGCCGTGACCGTGTTGTTCGGTGTGATCGCGGCGACGTCGGAGGGGTGGCCGGCCGGGCCGGTCGCGGTGACGGGCCTCGCGGCGCTGTTGACCGTCGAGCTCGCAACCGATCGCATCGGCCCCACCGGAACGGCAATGCTCGAGCTCGCGCTCGCCGCGGGATCGATCGCGTCGCTCGCGCCCGCGGTAACGATGGGCTGGCTCGGCGCGATCGGCGTCGGCGTCTACCTCGTGCTGACCGAATGGACCGGGTGGCGGCGGCCGGCCCTGCTCGCGACCGTCGCCTTCCTGAGCGCGACGGTGTGCGGGCTCGCGTTCGCGCTGGTCGACCCCTGGCCGACGGTCGTTGCGTTCTCGTGCGCAACGGCATGGGTGCACACCCGCCGCCTGGTTCGGCCGGCGTGGCTCGAGTACCCGGAAGTTCTCCTGATCGTTGCCGCGATCATTCCCGCGGGCGTGGTCGCCGGACTGTTCCGCGCGGTCGACGCGTCGGTCGCGTTCGTGACGACCGCGGCGGCCGTGGCCGCCGTCGCGATAGTCGTGCGGATCGCGCGTGCGACGTCCGACGCTCTGTGGCATTGGTGGGTGGCGACCGCGGCCGGCGTCGTCGCGATCGGGACCGTGATGGTATGGCCCAGCCCGTCGGGCTGGCTCGTCGCGACCGCCGCAGCGCTCGCGACCGTCGCGCTCGTCGCGGCGGAAATGCCGGCCGTGGCAAAGGTCTGGGCAGTCAGCGCGTCGGGGGCGTGGGCCGCGATGCTCCTGCTCTGGAACTCCGGTGTGGCGCGCGAGCCGGCGGCGGCGGTGTTCGCGGTAGCCGGCTTCGTGATGGTGCTCGCGACGGTGCGACGGCGGGATGCACTCGCCGGCAACGTCGGTGTGATCGGGCACCTGCTGACGATCGCGGCCGCGGTGCCGTCGGGGAACGGTGTCGCGGGCGTCGTCGCGCTCGGCGCGTTCGTCGCGGGTTGGGCGACGACCGCCGCCCTCGTCGAGACTCGGGCCGGATCGCCGGTCACTGCGCTCGCCCGGCGCGCTGCAACTGCGTGATGAGACCCGCCCGTCGACGGTCGTCGACATGGCGCCCCTCGTGCTCTCGCTGCTGTTCGCGCCGTGGTTCGTGCTCAGCGTGCTCGACGTCGGCAACGTGCTCGGCGCCACGAGTCCGTGGGCCGCGTCGGTCGGCAGCGTGGCGGCGCTGATCTACGCGACAGGTGTGCGCTATGTCGGGCGTCGCGCGCGGGAGGCGCGTTTGATCGCCGACGTCGCGTTCCCGATCGCGGTCGTATCGGCGCTCGTGACGACGACGAGCGCAACGGCCGCGCTCGGGTACGGAACGCTCATTGCGTCGGTGTGGATGCTCGGCGTGTACCGCCGCGCCGTCATGACTTGGATCGCGTGGTTCGCCTCGGTGCCGTTCGTGATCGCGATCGCGGATCTCGCCGGCGTTCCGCCGGGCCGGGTGAATGTGGTGGTGGGGGTGTGGGGTGGGTTGTTGTTGGTGGGTGGGTTGTGGGCGGATGACGTGGTGGCGGGGCGTCGGGTGGCGGGTGGGTTGGTGCGGGATGTGCGGGCGCGGGTTGTGGTGTGGGTTGGGGGGTTGGCGGTTGCGGGTGCGTGGTTGACGTCGTTTGCGCAGTCGCGGGTGACGGTGGGTTGGTGGTCGGCGGCGATTGCGGTGTTGGCGTTGGTGGTGGGTTTGCAGTTGCGGGTGGGTGGGTTGTCGGGGGTGACGGCGGCGTTGTCGGTGGCGGCGGTCGGGTTGTTGGTGCCGTTGGATCCGTTGGATGTGCCGTGGGCGTATGTGGTGGCGGCGGCGGTGTTGGTTGGGGTGGCGGGGCTGGTGCAGTTGTGGGAGGGGCGTCAGCGGGGTCGGTTGTGGTGGTGGCGGTGGGATGTGCCGTCGTTCGGGGTGGCGCATGCGGTGGCGTTGTTCGCGGTGGTGGTGGCGGTGCCCGCGGATCGGATGCCGTTGACGTGGATTTCGTTGGGTGCGTTGTCGGCGTTGGTGGGGGCGCGGTTGCGGCGTTGGGTGTGGTGGGCGGCCGCCGCGGTCCTCGTGCTCGCGGGCATCGGCGCGGTCGGGCCCGGTTGGCGCGCCGGCGCCCTCGTGCTCACGTCGGTGCTCGCGACGTACGGCGCGACACGCGCCGATGGCGCAGCGCGCAGCATCCTGCGCGTCATGGGCGCGCTGAGCGCGGGCGTGGCATGGGTCCAACTCGTGGTGTGGCAGGGTTGGGCGCGGCACGATGCGGTGATCGCGACTGCGGTCGCGGCCGCGGCCGCGATGGTGGTGCTCGGCGGTGTCGTGCGCTTCGCCCGGGTGGGCGCGGCGTGGGCCGCGCCGCGGGCGGTCGTGTCGTTGCTCGGTATCGCGTGGGCGGTGACCGCCCTCGCGGGCACGGGCGAGTCGTACATCGGGAGCCCGTCGTATGCCGTGTCGTGCGCGTTGGCCGCGACCGCGTTCGCAGCGGCTGTGTCCGCCGCGCCGTTGCACTACCGCTGGCTGCGGGAGCTCAGCGCACTTTCCTTCATCGCCGCGGTCGCGTACGCCGGAGGAGGCGCGCAAGTCGGCTCGCAGGAGGCCGTCATCGCCGCCGCGATTCTGGCCGTCGCCGCCTCCGCCGGCGCGGTCGTGATGCATCGACTCCACCGCGCCGCCGAGTGGGTAAGGCCGGTCACCCTCATTGCGGTCTTTGGCGGCGCCGCGACCGTCGAGGCGGCCGCGCTGACGAGCACGTCGGCGATGGTGCTGGCATTGTTGGTCGTCGGCTCCCAGCTCGCCGCGTTCGGAGTCGGGTTCCACCGGACTGCGCTCGTGATGTGCGCACCGGCGTTCGCGGTCGGCGCGTGGGTGCTGTTCGCCCAGGAGGCGCTCGGCGGGAACCCCCAGTGGTACACCGTGCCCTTCGGTCTCGCGCTCATCGTGATCGCGGAGATCGGTCGCGCCGACCGCCGCGCGAGCGGCCTGTCGCCGGTGAGTGGAGAGCTGCTCGTCCTCGAGTACGCGGGCATGGCGTTCCTCGTCGGTGCCGCGCTGTTGCAGACGATCACGACCAGCCTGGCGTACGCACTCGTCGCGATCGTGCTCGGCGTCGCCATCAGCTTGTGGGGCATGCTCACCCACGTACGGCGCCGGGCCCTCTTCGGGACGGCCGCGACGGCGCTCGCCGTCCTGCTCACGATCATCGTGCCTATGGTTCGTACGGCCCCGCAGTGGCGGCACGGCGCGGCCTTGTGGCTGATCCTCGCGACCGTCGGTCTGCTGGCGATCGTGATCGCGGCGCTGCTCGAGCGGGGGATCGCCGGCGTTCGCCGCGCTCTCGCCCGGCTCGACGAGCTGATCAAGGGCTGGGAGTAATCCCGAAGCACACCACTCGGAAAACACCCACGCGTGCACCGGTGCGCGCGCGGGCTTTTCGCGGGGGCATCGCCGCGAGCGAGGGCAGAAGGAACCAGATCGGCGCTACCCTCGGGCCCGCATGCATCCGTCGCGCGCGCGTGCAGGCCGCCACCGCCGCGGCTCGCCGGCGACCGCCGCTTCGACGCGGGGTGCCACCTTCCACCATCCCGTGTTCGCCCGGCGGCGGCGCAAACGCGGTGCCGTGATCGCGGTCGTACTCTCGCTGGCGTTCATCGCGGGTGTCGGCTTCGTGACGGTCCGCTCCCTGGCGCAACAGGCCGCGGCGAAGCCGACATGCCGGGTCGCGTCGAGCTCGGGCAGTTATCTCCTCGATGTCGAACAGGCGGCGAATGCATCGACCATTGCGGCGGTCGGCAAGCGTGCCGGACTGCCCGATCATGCGGTGACGATCGCGCTGGCCGCGGCGATCCAGGAGTCCCAGCTCCACAATCTTCCGTACGGCGATCGCGATTCGCTGGGGCTGTTCCAGCAACGTCCGTCGCAGGGATGGGGTACGCGGTCGCAGCTCTTGACACCCCGGTTCGCCGCGGCGGCGTTCTTCGGGGCGCTCGCCCGCGTCCCGAACTGGAATGCGATCGCCGTCGCCGATGCCGCGCAAGCCGTGCAACACAGCAATGCGCCGGAGGCCTACGGCAACTGGGAGTCCGAAGCGCGCACGCTCGCGATCGCGCTCACGGGGGAGAAGCCCGCCGGTTTCGGGTGCCGGCTGGGCGTCGACCGCGCCGCACACGCCGCGGGCCCGCTGCAGGCGGCGATGGCAGCCGAGCTCGGCGTCGTGAAGCTGGGCGATCCCCTGCCGGCGGCGCGCGGCTGGACCGTCGCCACCTGGCTCGTTGCGCACG
>DATMUX010000381.1:0-4592 GCA_035563695.1 Acidimicrobiia bacterium | reverse complement strand
GGAAGCTGCCAACGAAGTCAGTTGAGCGTGCACGGGGAGATCACGCGCCACCAGAGGTGGTCTCTCCGCGCACCGTGCCGGCTACTTCGGCGGAGACGCGGTGAACGATGAGCGAGTCGCAGATCTTCGTCGGTATCGGTCTGATCTTCGCTCTGGCTGTCGGGTGTCAGATCGTCGCCGCGAAGTTCCGGATCCCCGCGATCATCCTGCTGTTGCCGGTCGGATTTGCGGCCGGCAACCTGATCACTGCCGTAGACCCCGAGAAACTCCTCGGCGCGGCCTTTACTCCGCTCGTGAGCATCGCGGTCGCGATCATCCTGTACGACGGTGGGCTCGACCTCTCGCGAGGCAGACTTCGCGGCGATGACCGAACGGTCGTCAATCGCCTCCGCGGCGTGGGCGTCGCGCTCACCTGGTTCGGTGCAGCACTATTCGCCTGGCTGCTGCTCGGGTTGTCGTCAAAGGCCGCGATCATGCTGGGTGCGATCCTGATCGTCTCGGGTCCGACGGTTGTGACCCCGCTGCTCGACGCCGCCCGGCCCGGCAAGCGACTCACCGCGATCTTGGGGTTCGAGGGAACCACCGTCGACCCGATCGGCGCGATGGTCGCCGTCGTGGTCTTCCAGTACGTCCAAGCCAACCACCAGCACGGAGTCGTTAACGGGGCACTCGGCTTTCTCGGGCGGATTGGGATCGGCGTCGCCGCCGGCGCCGTCGGCGTCGCGGTGCTGTGGCTCCTCCTCGGCCGCCTCGGGTTGCGGGGGCTGCTCGGTACCGAGGCGATCATCGCCACCGTCGTCACTGTCGCCGCCCTGAGCGATGCGATTAGCAGTGACACCGGCCTCGTCGCCGCCATCAGCATGGGCATCGTCATCGCCAATCTTCACGGCGTCCACGTGCCCGAGGACCGACCGTTCCTCAAAACCGTCGTGCAACTGACCATCGGGATCTTGTTCATCTCGATCTCGGCAACCGTCACACCGTCCTCGATGCGCGGCGTCGTGTGGCCAACCATTGCGCTGATCGCGTGCCTCGTTCTTATCGTCCGCCCCGTCGTCGCACTGGTCGCGACCTTCCGAACCGACCTCACGCGCAACGAGCGGATCTTCGTGGCATCCATGGACCCGCGAGGCATCGTCGCCGCGTCGACCGCTGCGACCTTTTCAGCTTCGCTCGTCACCCTCGGCATCGGCGGAGCGAACAAGCTCCTCCCCGCGACGTTCCTCGTCATCGTCGGCACCGTCACCATCTACGGCCTCGGTGCGGTCCCCCTCGTCAAAGCGCTCGGACTCGGTGGCGATGACGGCGAGGCCACGTCTGCCGGCGATGCGCCACCTGCAACCGCTCAATCAGATCAACCAGACACGCAAACTCATGCGCAGCGACGCGAGCACACGACCGACTAGGTCACGACTTGCACCGGGCCCAACCTCAGCGAACCCGGCAGGCGCGGGCTACCGACGCGACCGTGCCGCCGCCCGGCGTCGGCAACCGATGATGAGGTCGTCGTAGTGGTCAGCGGTCACGGTCAGGACGTCTGAGCGGAATGGGACGCGAGCGGCGACCGGCTCGGAACAGGCCGCGCGGTGACGGACGTGCCGGCAACGCTGGAGCGCTCCGCGAAGCACGTCCACGGTCGCCGTGCGCTGCTCGAGCATAATCCGTCACGAACGTTCCTTCGCACGGCTCTCGGGCGCAGCACCCCCTCGGCGCGTCCAGCGGCAAACTACAACGACATCGACTCAGCCGAGCAGGCGACCGACAAGCAAGAGTGCGCTCTGGCGCATCGTGATCACGCGCCTCTCCTATTACCCATCGACCTCGGCACTACCTCAAACGTCGTTGCGCCGACGGCAAGACCAAATCCGAAGAGCGTTCACAGTGCCGGAACGCGTACTCGCTGCGCGACCGCTCGGGCCTTCGCGTAGCTGGGTCAGAAGGGAACAGCGCCGCTCGGCCGACGTCCAGCGCACCAGCGAGCGCGAAGTTGTTTGTGATTCCAGCGTTGCGCTCGCCGCGCTACTGGCCGAACCCGGGCCGCTTGCTATCGCGCTTGGACTGCTTGTCGGCGCGTTTCTCCTTCAACGATTTACTCGGTTTCTTCGCGTTCTGCTTTTTCGGCGACTTGTCTCCCATGGCGTGTCACTCCAAAGCGGTAGTCGGCTTGTGCGTGGGACGCGTCAGCGAGAGCCCGAACCATTCGCTGGTGCCGGTGAACACCGATCGCCGTGGCACTGCGATCGCGACGGTCTTGACCCAGCCGCGCGGAGAGGCGCCCGAGTAGTGATCGGCGCCGTGGCGCGTCGGGGAAGATCACGTTGCAGACGTTACCGGCCAGGTTGGGGGGCCGTCACCTGGTCGTCGGCACTGGGTTGCCTGACCTTGTGGTAACTACACCGATTTGCCGTAATGCGTTGTACCTGTCGCGTACCTTCGACTGATCCTTGACGTTCCGGACTCAGGCACCCGGGAATGTGGCTTGCACGATACGGACCGCCTGTGCCGTCTCGGGATCGGGATCTCCTCCAGGCTGTTCGCGTTGGCGCGAGTGCAACGAGTGACCACGCGGGATGGATTTCGGCGCGCTGAAAAGGTTTCGCTTGTCTCGGGCCCGTCCGAGCAGTATCCAGGCGCGAAGGTTGCTCGACTGCGAAGGGAGTAGCGCGATGACCGATACAGCACTCGACAACGTCGTCTCGAATCTCGATGCCGTCAAGGACGTCATCACGGTGCAGCGTGTGTTCGGCGAGCCCACGCACGTCGATGGAGTGACGGTCCTACCCGTTGCGGTCGTTCGGGGCGGGGGCGGCGCCGGCGGAGGCGGCGGCTCGATGCCCGACGAGAACCAGCAGGGCGAAGGTGCCGGACTCGGCTTCGGCATCAACGCCCGGGGGATCGGCGTCTACGCCGTGAAGAACGGCGACATCACCTGGCAGCCCGCGGTCGATGTCACGCGCATCGTCCTCGGTGCTCAGCTCGTCGCGTTGGCAGCCGTCATCGTCGTCGGAGGTGTGTTGCGGTATCGCCACCGACACTGACGGAGGCCGTAGATTCGCCGGGTTCTCGCCCAATGCGCGCGAGGTGCTCGACAAGTTCGATGTCGAAGTGTGGAGCGCGCCGCCACCGCGCGCACCTCGTGGTGGCCTCGGACATGATCTGTCGATGATCTGTCGATGAGCCGACGCGAAGCACCGATGACGCATCGCTATCGGGAACAGGTCGGTGGCAGCCTGATCTTCGAGTTCCTTGTCGTTCCGGGTGTCGCCGAACGTCGGCTCGATGGCCTGATCGTCTTCGCCGGCCAGAACCGAATCGCGAAGATTCGGGCGGTGTCGCTCAACGGCCACGACGTGATTGTCGTGCAGACCAAACCAACCCGACTGAGCATAGAACCCGTCGGCCAAGCGCTCTTCTCACGTGAGACTGTTGCGCGGCGGCGGGAAGTACGAGACTGGAGCCGCTCTTGGTGGGGAGTTGCGATTCGTGACGTCGCGCGCCAAAAGGAGATGGGTTGTGGACCGATTGAGCGTTGTGGACGCCGAGTTCCTGCACCTCGAAGACGGCATCACGCACATGCACATGGCGGGTCTTTCGGTGTTCGAGGGGCCGACGCCCGATCTCCACGACATCGAGCATTTGCTCGCGACCAAGCTGCACCAGATCCCGCGGTATCGCCAGCGGATCTCCAACGTTCCCTTCGAGTTGGGCCGTCCGGTGTGGGAGGACGATCCGCATTTCAACCTGGCCTACCACGTGCGGCACGTGGCGGTGCCCGCGCCGGGCGACGACGCGGCCGTCTGCCGGCTGATGGGCCGGGTGATGTCGCAGCCGCTCGACCGCAACCGTCCGCTGTGGGAGACCTGGTTGGTCGAGAGCCTGGCCGACGATCGGTGGGCGCTGATCTCCAAGGTGCACCACTGCATGGTCGACGGCATCGCGGGCGTGGGCCTGATCACGGTGTTGCTCGCGGCCGAACGCGACGCGCCGCTGCCCGATCCACCGCCGTGGCGGGCGGCCCCGGAGCCCAATGGAGTCGCGAAGATCGTCGACGCGTGGGCCGGCCTCGGCGACGACCTGATCTCGTGGGTCAGGCGCGTGCCCGGAACGGCGCGCGACCCCCTGGGTGCGCTGCGCTCGGGGGCCCATGATTTCTCGGGGCTGCTGAGATTCGCACGACACCTCTCGAGCACGCCGTCACTGTCGATCGAGGGAACGATCGGTCCGAATCGGATGTGGGCCCACTCCTCGGTACAACTCGCCGACGTGCGGGTGATCCGCAAAACTCTCGGCGGCACCGTGAACGACGTCGTGCTCGCGACCGTCGCGGGCGCGTATCGCGAGCTGTTGTTGCGCCGCGGGGAGGACGCCGACGGCGCGGTCGTCCGGACACTGGTCCCGGTGTCGGTGCGGACCGACGACGCGCGCGGCGTTTCCGACAATCGCGTGTCGGCGATCCTGTACGAGTTGCCCATCGCGATCGCGGATCCGCTCGATCGCCTCCACGCGGTCATGGACGCCATGGGTGAGCTGAAGAGCTCACACATGGCCGAGGCGGGCGAGGCGGTCACGACGATCGGCAATCTCGCGCCGCC
>DATMUX010000380.1:0-5172 GCA_035563695.1 Acidimicrobiia bacterium | reverse complement strand
GCGCGTGTATGCGCGCCGGTGGTGGACGCTCTCGGTCCTGTGCCTGAGCCTGCTCATCGTGTTCGTCGGGAACTCGAGCCTCAACGTGGCGATCCCGACGCTCGCCCGGGAGCTCGGGGCGTCGACGGCGCAGCTGCAGTGGGTGATCGCGGCCTACTCGCTCGTCTTCGCGGGCCTGCTGTTCACCAGCGGCGCGCTCGGCGACCGTTACGGCCGCAAGGGCGCGCTGCAGTTCGGCCTCGTCGTCTACCTGCTCGCCGCGCTGGCCGCCAGCGCCTCGACCGAGATGTGGCAGCTCATCGCGTGCCGCGCCACGATGGGAGTCGGCGCCGCGTTCATCATGCCGTCGACGCTGTCGATCCTCGTGAACGTGTTCCCCGCCCACGAACGCACCAAGGCGATCGCGATATGGGCCAGCGTGACCGGTGCCGCCGGTGCGGTCGGACCGGTCGCGAGCGGTTGGCTGCTCGAGCACTACTCGTACGGCGCCGTGTTCTTCGTGAACGTGCCGATCCTGATCACCGCGCTCGTCGCCGGCCACTTCCTCGTGCCGAAGTCGCGCGACCCCGAGCAGGGCAAGCTCGATCCGGTCGGTGCGCTCCTCTCGATCGTCGGCATCAGCTCCCTGGTCTACGGGCTCATCGAGGCACCCGCGATCGGCTGGCGCAGCGGCGAGACGATCGCCGCCTTCGTGATCGCGGCCGTGGTGCTCTCGGCCTTCGTCGCGTGGGAGCTGCACCACGACGAGCCGATGCTCGACATGCACTTCTTCCGCAACCCGGCGTTCAGCACCGGTACGGGCGGCATGATCCTCGTGTTCATGTCGATGTTCGGCGTGATGTTCCTCATCACCCAGTACTTCCAGCTGATCCTCGGCTACTCACCGCTCGGCGCGGCGTTGCGCCTGCTGCCGATGGCGCCGATCATGATCCTGGTCTCGCCCATGACGCCGAAGCTGAGCGCGCGGTTCGGCGCCCACCGCGTCGTCGCCGCCGGCATGACGGGCATCGCGGTCGGGCTGCTGATGTTCCGCGGGTTGACGCCTCACACTCCGTATTGGTACGTGCTCGCGTCGATCGTGCCGATGGTGAGCGGCATGGCGCTGTCGATGTCGCCGATGACGGCGTCGATCATGTCAGCCGTCCCGCCGCGCCGCGCCGGCGCAGGATCCGCGATGAACGACGCGACGCGCGAGCTCGGTGCCGCCCTCGGGATCGCGCTCATGGGCAGCCTCGCCGCGTCGCGCTACGTCGCCGAGCTCTCCTCCGTCACCGCGCACCTCCCCACGAGCATCCAGCAGCAGGCAAACAATTCATTGGCCGACGCGCTCGCCGCCGCGTCGAACCTCGGTGGCGTCGCCGGCCAGGCGCTCACCAACGGCGCGAACAACGCCTTCATCTCGGGTATCCAGCTCGCGGTCACCGTCGGCGCGGCCTTCGCCGCGGTCGCGGCCTTCGTCGTGTTCCGGTACCTGCCGCACCAGGCGGCGCATGCCGCGGGCACCGAGGGTGCGCTCGACGCGATGGAGGTCACCGCCGAGCTCGGCCTCGCCGGCGTCGAGCCCGCCTACGACGACTGACGCCGCGCCGCCTGTTCGTCAGTCGGTGAAGCGGACGTAGCGCGACGGCGGTGCCGGCAAGGTCCGGGCTTCGGGTCCGCCGTCGTCGAAGAGCTGCAGGCCGGGAGGGACGGGGCGCCACCAGGGCGTGCGCGCGAACAGGCGGCTGCCGATCTCGTTGCCGTACGGTCCGATGACGAGCCGCCGCGGCGCGGGCTGGTCGGCGAGCTGCCACCGGTACTCGGCGGAGAAGCGCAGGCGCGCTTCGTGGTTCGGCAACGCGGCGTGGGTGGTCAGGCAGTGGAAGACCAGCACGTCGCCCGGGTGGTAGTCGGTCGTCAGCCAGCCGGGCGGGAGCCCGGTCAGCGGCCGGTGGCGGATACGGGTGTGGTGCTGGCTGCCCGGGTCGATCGCGAGCCCGCCGAGGGAACGGGGGATGTCGCCCAGCGGCACCCAGCACGTGAACATGTCCTGGACCGAGCCGTAGTCCTTGTGGGCGAAGTTGCCCGGCTGGCGGGGGACGAGCGAGGCCGGGTAGACGACGCGCGGGAGCTTCAGTGGGTAGCAGAAGCCCGCGGGCCCGAGGATCTGGCCCATCAGCGCGCCGAGCGGTGACACGAACGGGATCATGGCGAACCCGGGATCGGCGACGATCTCGCGGTACCCGGGCACGCCGAACGCGTCGCGCATCCGTACGGCCCGCACCAGCAGCTGGGGCCGGGCCCAGACCGGATCGGTTCCCGCTTCGGTCCACCCGGCCGCCTGGAGGTGGCCGAGGCCGCGGCGACCGACGGCCCGGATCTCGTCCGCGTCGAGCAGGCCGCGGAGGAACACGTAGCCGTCGGACGCGATGAGGGCCCGCAACGCGGACCAGTCACCGAACAGGTGCCTGGAGTCCCGCAGCTCGGTTCCCGTCACCGTCGCACTCATGGATGCATCATCGGCGGCACGAGTCATGGCCGCGTCGCCGCTTCGTCAGGGAACTGTGAAGCATGTGCTTGCGAGAGTGCCCATGGGAACCTCTGGCGCGCTTGGGTGCGTCTCAGTCCCGGTCGAGAATTTGGCCGCCGAGAAATGGAGCAGTGATGCACCGAGCCCGAGTCGTCGCAGGAGGAATGGCCGGACTGGTGGCCCTCGCGGGTCTCGGCGCGTGCGGGACCAAGCCGGGGCCGACCGCAAGCGGGCCCCTGTCCGCGCCCGCTCGTCTCGAGCTCGCGACCGGCGGCAGCAGCGCGAGCAGTGCTCGTGGCGCGCTTCCTGCCGGCGCGCCCGCGATGTTCCCGGTCCGGCCGGCGTCGTACGTGCTCGACGCGCCGCTCGCCGACCTGGGCCGCACCGCGCCGGTGTGGCGCCTGACTCCTCACGCCGTGACGATCGCCGAGGTGGAACGGTTCGCGCGGGCGCTGCACCTTACGGGCACGCCGGCGCCGACTCCCGGCGGCTACGCGCTGACCGATGGTTCGTCGACGCTCACCTTCGGCGTGAGCGCGGACGGCGTGCAGGTCGCATACGGGCCCGGCGCCCCGAACGCGACCGGCGGTGCCGGCGCGGGGAGCGCAGGCACGGCCAGTGCCCCCGGGAGTGGCGCGATCGCGGTCCCGCCGAACGCCCCGTCGATCTCCGCGACCGTTCCGTCGCCACCGCCGACGGCGGCCGTCGACGTCCCCGATGCCGCCCACGCGCTGACGATCGCGCGTGCGATCCTCGACGGCGCGGGCGTGCTCGAGGGCGAGCAGTGGGCGACCGATGTCTACGACGCCGGAGGAGTCGCGTACGCCTGCGCCGTCGGCGTGCCGTGCCCGCCCATCGAGCACGAAGTGACGGCCCGCACGGTTGCGTTCTCACTCGTGCTCGACGGCGTTCGCGTGCGCGACGCCGCGCTCTGGTCGGTGACGATCGGCGCGCACGGCAGGGTCGACTGGCTCAACGGACAATGGGCAACCCCGAGCACGCTCGGCTCGTACCCGCTGCGCTCGACGAGCGCCGTACTCGACGACCTTCGACACGGCCGCGCGCGGTACGTCGATCCCGTGCCGATGATGCTCGGTGCGGGCGCGGCGCGCGGCAGCGCGGCCGGCGGCGCGCCGATGATCGCCGTCCCGTCGCCCGTCCACCCGTTGCCGGTGAACCCATTGCCCGTAGACCCGTTGCCCATGGAAAAGGTGCACATCACCGGCGTGTCGCTCGGCGTCGCGCGGTGGAACGCCTTTCAGAAGGACCACATGGTCGTCGATCTGGTGCCCACGTACCGCTTCCACGTGAAGGCGGACGGGCAGTCGACCTACGACATCGAGGTGCTCGCCCTCGATCCGAGCCTGGTGGACTTCACGAGCCCGTCCGTCCCGGTTCCCGTGCCCACGCCGCTCCGGCCCGCACCGGCACCGGTGCCGGAGCCCGCGCCCGCTCCGGCAGTATCGAACTCCCCGCGTCCGTGACCGAGCCCGTCCTCGGTCACTCGGGATCGCGATGGACGATGCCCGGCGAGAATGCGGGAACGCACACCGAGACGTACTCCGTCGATTGGTCCGGCGTCGAGTAGCGGACCCATCGGCCCGCGCGCGCGTGGACGGCTTCACCGGCGCGCACGACGACCACACCGCGCTCGTCCTCGGCGTGCAACTCGCCCGTGAGTACGTAGGTGTACTCCTCGAACTCGGGCGTCTGTCCGGGTTCGGCCCACCCGGCGGGCGAGCGCATGTGCGCGATGCTGAGTGCGGCCGTGTCGTTGTTGACGCGTCCGACGATCTCGTCGATGAACTTCGGTGGCGTGCCGGCCGCTTCGACGCGCGTCGCCGTCGTGACGTGATCGAGAGCTCGGTCGACTGAGGTCGGGTCAGCGGTCACGTTCGCCTCCGTCTCGTGCTGCTGATGGCGGGGAGCCGGGCGCGGCGCCGGAGAGGCAAGCATGTTCCATCATCGGCGGCGACTCCAAGCTCGGCGATCGGGAGGATCCGGCCCCGGCGGTGCGGCATGATGTCCGCGTGAATGGTGAGCGCGACGAGGCGGTGCGCACCGCCACCGTCTCGGTGCTGTTCTGCGACCTCGTCGGGTCGACGGAGCGACAGAGCCGGCTCGGCGACGATGCGTCCGACGTCTTCCGTCGCCGCTATTTCGCAGCCTTGCGCGAAGTCGTGGCGCGCACGCGCGGCGAGGAAGTGAAGAACACCGGCGACGGTCTGATGGTCGTGTTCCGTCACAGCGCGCTCGACGCGGTCGCGTGCGCCGTCGCTATGCAGGAAGCAATCGCCGCGCTCGACGCCGACGATCCGGCCCAGATCTACGTGGGTATCAGCGCAGGCGAAGCCGCCGAGGACGACAACGACTGGTTCGGTACACCGGTGAACGAAGCGGCGCGCTTGTGTGCGGCCGCGCAGCCGGGCCAGACGCTCACGAACGAGGTCGTGCGGGGCTTGGTCGGGACGCGCGGCCGATTCGAGTTCCGCTCGATCGGACCGCTCACACTCAAGGGCTTGCCCGGACCGGTTGCAACGGTCGAGGTGGTTTCGCCGGCCGAGCCCGAGGCCGGGGCCGTCCGCGAGGCCGTGCCCGAGCGACCCGCGCAACACCCGGCGCGCGGCCGCAACATCGCGCTCGTCGCGGCGGCGGTCGTCGTG
>DATMUX010000379.1:0-3419 GCA_035563695.1 Acidimicrobiia bacterium | reverse complement strand
GGCACGGACCTCTGGGGCGGACCCGCCGCCAAGGGGCTGGGCACGAACGCGCGATTCGACAGCACGATCTACGTCTCGTCCCTCGGCGCCGCGAACGGAACCGTGGACCTCATCACGAACGGCGCGACGCTCGCGACGATTCCCTTCACGCTCGCAAGTCGCGGCGTCGCGGTGCTTCCGACACCCGCGGCGCTCGACGGGATGGGCGCGTTCCTCTATCACGTCCGCTCGGACGCGTCCGTCTCGGCCTGGTCCGAGACGTACAACGACTCCCCGAGCGGCCGCTACTCGGTCTCCTTCACGGCCTTCCCCGTCTCGGACTTCCTGAACGCCGGCGACGAAGCCTGGGGCGGCGGCGCCGACGCGTCCACGTCCACGGCCCCCGGCCGCGCGCGCACGAACGTCGGCGTCCTCTGCAGCCCGCTCGGATCGCAGGGCTGCAACGTCGAGTGGGCGGCCTTCGACACGACCGGCGCTCTCGTCGGCGTGGGAACGCTGTTCGCGGTCCCGGGTTCGGCGGTGCAGCAGTCGCTCGCCGTTCTGGTGCCGACGGCCGCCGAGTTCTCGAAGCTCTCCCTGAGGGCGCGCGTCACGTCCGGCTCGGCGGCGCCCTACGCCGTCAAGAACGACAACGTCTCGAGCGACGGCGCGGGAATCCCGCTCTCGGTCATCCGTAGCGCCTTCTCGACGGCCCCGAGCATCGCGACGTTCAGCGTCTCACCAACCACCGGCTGCTCGCCCCTCTCCGCCGTCGCGACGTGGACCACGACGGGCGCCGACCACGTGAACGTGACGGGCGCTTCCGGCGACCTTCCCCCGAACGGCTCGACGAACATCACGGTCGTCGCCACGGGCGACGTCATACTCACGGCGGTGGCGACCTCGGGCGCGACGGCAACCTCGCCGCGCCGCGTCACGGTCCAGCCGCCGACCGATCCGCCCTTCCCGACGCCCAAATCGGCCACCGTGAGTCCGGGCCAGACGGTCATCGGCTCCATCCCGCCCGTCGGCACGGTCGGCGTGAGCTTCGACCGCCAGGACTCGCAGGGCTCGACGTTCCTCCTGAACGGGACGAGCTGGACGTACGTCGCCGGCACGACGACGGGTACGGACATCGTGCGGCTGACCGTCCAGGGCGCGTGCGGCCCGGCGAGCGCGACGTTCACGGCCACGGTCGTGATCCCGGGTGAGCCGGTCGTGACGTCGTTCATAGCCGATCCCATGCGCGGCTGCGGCGCCTCCTCCAACATCGTCCTCTCGTGGACGACGCAGAACGTCCGCGAGGTCAACATCGACCCGGTCCCGTTCCCGTTCGCGCTCGGGGCGAACGGCTCGGTCGGCACGACGATCACGGGCACGACGACGTTCACGCTGACGGCCGAATCGATCACGAACCCGGTGAACACCGCGACGGCCACACTGACCGTGCCGGTCGACACCCAGATCTACGTCCCGCTCCTCTCCGTGACGAGCGTGACCGTGCCGATCCAGTCGAGCCCGGTCGACATCACCGTCACGGGCGTGCCCGACCCGACGCTCCTGAGGTGGGTCTACGTGCAGAACCAGAGCGTGAGCTCGTTCGGCTCCGCCGGTCCGCCCGGCGCGTTCCGGTACTTCCCCGGCTTCCGGCCCGGCCAGGATGTCGTCCGCATCTTCTTCACGAACGGGTGCGGCCCGGCCTACGCCGAGTTCCACGCGACCGTGCAATAGGAGGGCAGCCGCGTGATGCGGCCGCCCTCCAGCCCGCGGGGTTTCAGTCGTTCTCGCCGTTGTCGCCGTTATTGCTGAAGTCGAAGAGGTCGAAGAGATCGCTGACGGCGGGCATGTTGTCCGGCACGTAGGCGTGGTGCACGTGGGTCGGGTTGGGCAGGTTGTCGCGGCTGCGGCCCGTCAGCGGTGAGAGCCCCCAGTTGCGCTCGATGAACTTCACGACCGACGCGTGGTCCGCGTACGAATGCCCGACCTTCCCGCCGCGCGAGTACTTCGAGACGACGATCATGGGGATGCGGGGCCCGTCGCCGAAGAAGTCGAGGGGCTGGATGAAGCCGGAGTCCCAGTAGCCGCCGCCCTCGTCCCAGGTCACGAGGATGGCCGTGTTCTCCCAGAGGTCGTCCTCGGCCTTGACACGGTCGACGACGCGCTCGACCAGTGCCTCGAAGACGTCGAGCTTCGAGCTCGCGGGGTGGCCGTCGTCGAAGCTGTCGGGTTTCAGGTAGGCGACCGCGGGAAGCCGGCCGTTTTCCAGGTCGGCGAAGAAGTCGACTGCGTCCTTGATGTGCGCCTGGCGCTGGGCGGCGTTGCCCATGATCGAGGCGGCGTACTGGAAGGGATTGCAGATGTCGCAGTACCAGTTGCCGTTGGTCCCGATCATCACGTCGAACGGATCCTTCGAGCCGTTGTCGAAGCGGACGGCGGCGTCGAAGCCTCCGCCGTAGAAGGCCCAGCTGATGTTCTTTTCGTTGAGCGCGTCGCCGATCGTGCGCAGGGACGACGGGGGAACCGCCGTGCCGGCGTTGATGGCGGAGGTGTTGAGATTTCCGTTCGAGAGGAAGCCGGGCCGCGTGTTGTTGATCATGTAGAACGTGCCCGCCACGCAGTTCGACTTCGTCTGGTCCGGGTGCCAGGGGAGAGATTTCAGATAGTCGTGGATCGCCAGGTAGCCGGGCTGCGACGCGTCACAGCCCGTCCAGCGCTTGTCATTGAGGTAGGCGTCGCTGGTCGGGCTCGAGGGGGTCGGATCGGCGATCTGGCCCGAAGGCGGCGTCGCGGGGAAGCTTCCGACGTGCTCCCAGGGAAGCGCGTCCGCCGTACCGAGCATGATGTGCTGGACAGCCGTGCCGCCCATGACGGGCTGGTGGTAGTTGTCGCTGATCGTGTACTGGTCCGCGAGGCGCCGGAAGACCGGGGCATCGCCGTCCTGGACGTTGTAGAAGCCCATGGAGTTGGCGCCGGAGTCGTCCCCGCGCGAGATCCCGACGTACGGAAGGAGGTCATTCAGGCAACCGCTCGGATTGGACGGCGTCGCGGTGGACACGTCGCAGTCCGACTGCTGCCACATGTGGTAGAAGCGGTGCACCATGTCGCCCGTGTAACTGTCGTAAGGCAAACCCGGCCCCGTGATCTGGAACACGGTGTTCGGCAGGGCGGTGAAGTTGGCGACGCGCGTGTCCGCTTCGGCGCAGGCCGAAGGCGGGAGGGTCGGGTCCGGCGTGCAGTTGTGCAGTTCGGTCGCCCCCGTCGTCAGGAGGTGCAGGTCACCGATCTCGAGCGCGCCCGACAGCGTGTGGAGCTGCTGGATCGAGAAGCTGTTCTTGTCGAACGGTGGCGCGGAATCCGCCGGATCCTTTTGAAGCTGCGCAAAGGTCACCGGCAGGGGCGGTGCGAAGCCGGCCTCGGGCGTGGGCAGCGGTGAATAGGCC
>DATMUX010000378.1:0-2783 GCA_035563695.1 Acidimicrobiia bacterium | reverse complement strand
CGGACTCCCGGCGCCGGCGCTCGTGCTCGTGGGGCACTGCATCGATCTCGTCGATCGCGCGCTGCCGTTCGGGCCTGTCGTCCAGGTGCTCCGCACGATGCACCGCGTCCTCGACGAGCCCGCGCTGCGCGAGATCGTCGAACCGGCGCGCGACGAGCTCGGCGCGTTGGTGCCCGAGTTGCACGCGCCGTCGGCCCAGGGTCTCGACTCGAGCGCGTTGTTCGAGCAGTTGCTCGGTGTCTTCGAGCGGCTCGCGCGCCACGTTCCCACGCTGCTCGTGTTCGAGGACCTGCACTGGGCCGACAGCGCGACGCGGAACCTGTTCGTGTTCCTCGCGCGCACGCTGCGCGACGCTCCGTTGGTGCTGATGGGTACGTACCGGTCGGACGATCTGCACCGGCGGCACCCGCTCCGGCCGATGCTCGCCGAGCTCGAGCGATCGGGCCGGGTCGAGCGGCTCGAGGTACAACGGTTCGACCGCGACGAGATGCGGGAGCTGATCGCCGCGATCGTCGGGGACGAGCCGACGCCCGACGTCGTCGAGCGCACCTACGAACGCTCCGACGGCAACGCGTTCTTCGCCGAGGAGCTGCTCGCGTCGGGCACCGCGCTGTCGGACACGCTCCCGCCGACCCTGCGCGACATCATCTTGGCGAGAATCGACGCGCTCACCGACGATGCGCAGCACATGTTGCGGTGCGCGGCGGTGATCGGCCGGTCGGCCGATCACCGATTGCTGTCCGCGACCGCGGGTCTCGACCCGCCGACCTTCGCGGCAGTGGCGCGCGAGGCGATCGCGGCGCAGATCCTCGTGACGGCGGGCGACGCAATGGAGTACCGGTTCCGTCACGCGCTGGTGCGCGAGGCCGTCGAGGACGACCTGCTCCCCGGTGACCGCGTGGCGCTGCACACTCGTGTCGCCGAGCTGCTGGCCGAGCACCCCGACTGGTTCGACGGTGGCCCGGCCCAGATCTCGGCCGAGCTCGCGTGCCACTGGGACGCGGCGCGCGACGTTCCGCGCGCGCTCGAATGGGCGCTCGCCGCGGCGCGGTCGGCCGAGCAGATGTACGCGTACGGCGATGCGCTCGCCCACGTCGAACGGGCGCTGGCGCTCTGGCCGCATGTTCCCGACGCCGCGACTCGCTTCGGGACGAGTCATGTCGAGCTGATGCGTTATGCGGCCGCTCAGGCCGAGATGAGCGGGAGCACCGATCGCGCCCTGCACTACGTGCAGGCCGCGCTCGCCGAGGTCGATGCCGCCGAGGATCCCGTCGTCGCCGGACTGCTGCACGAGCGCTACGGGCGCTACCTGTGGATGCTCGGCAAGCCGTGGCCCGAGATCCTCGACCATTGCGACACCGGGGTGCGCCTCGTGCCGGCCGAGCCTCCCACCGAGGCGCGGGCCAAGGTGCTCGCGACGCTCGGCCAGCAGCTCATGCTCGCCGGTCGCAGCGGAGAAGCGATCGCCGCGTGCGAGGACGCGATCCGCGTCGCCCAGGCTGCCGGCGCGCTCGCGATCGAAGGGCACGCGCGCAACTCGCTCGGTACGGCGCTGGCGGGCGCCAACCGGATCGACGAAGGCCTCGACGAGCTGCATCGCGCTCGCGCGCTCGCGCTCGAGACACGTTCGTGGGTCGACGTGGCGCGCGCCGCCGTGAACGAAGGCGGCGCGCTGCAGACGCTGGGACGCCACGAGGAGGTCCTGGCCTTGTCGCTCGAGGGTGCCGAGCTGGCGCGCGCGCACGGGCTCGACCGCGCCTTCGGGGTCTTCCTGCGCCTGAACGCAGCCGAGACGCTGTGGCTGCTCGGCCGGTGGGACGAGCTCGAGGAACAACTCCGCTACGTCGAGAGCCTCGACTCCGTCGGCATCGATCTCTGGCGGCTCGCCGAGCTGCGATGTCTCGTCGCCGCCGGGCGGCAGCAGCTCGACGCCGCGCGCCGCGAGCTCGCGCGGTTCGGCGATCTCCGGCGCAGGTCGGGCTCGCCTCACGACCCATTGTCGCTCGATCGTGCGCTGGTCTTCACGGCCGCAGCGGAAGGCGACCTGGAGGCCGCGTTCCGGATGGCGCTCGACGGGGTGCACTCGCCGGTCGAGCGAGCGACGTTGTGCACCGACGCGGTGCTCTCCGTGCTCGTCGACGGCGCCGCGGCGGGTGCGACCCTCGCGGCGCGCGCGGCCGAGCAGGGCAACCGCGCCGACGGGATCCTCGCCGAGGTCGCCGAGCTCGCGGCGGCACTCGATGCGTGGGTCGCGAACCAGCGTTGGGGCGGCGCGCGGCCCGGCGACCTCGAAGCGATCCGCGCCCATGTCGCGGCCGAGCTGGCGCGCGCCCGCGGTGACTCGTCGGGCGACGCGTGGTCGGAGGTCGCGGCCCGATGGGCCGCGTTCGGGTTGCGGCCGCGTGAGGCGTACGCGCAGTGGCGCGCGGCCGAGGCCTACGTGCACGACGCCGATCGGTTGCGGGCCGAGGACGCGGTGCGGCGCGCGTACACCGTCGCGGCGGACGTGGGTTGGATCGCGGTGCGCGACGGCGCCGCGTCGCTCGCGCGCCGCGCTCGCCTCGATCTCGGCGTCGACGACGCGGCTCCGGCTCCGGCTCCGGCCGAGCGCTACGGGCTGACGCCCCGCGAGGTCGATGTCCTCGCGCTGATCGCCGAAGGGCGCACGAACCGCCAGATCGCCGACGCGCTGTTCATCTCGACCAAGACGGCCAGCGTGCACGTCTCGAACATCCTCGCGAAGCTCGGCGCGGCGAACCGCGGCGAGGCCGCGGCGGCGGCCC
>DATMUX010000377.1:0-2108 GCA_035563695.1 Acidimicrobiia bacterium | reverse complement strand
GCGCGTGTCGGCTTCATCGATCGCGCGTGGAACAGCATCCCCGACGACCGGTCGCCGGCGCCGCACATCGTGCACTTCCCCGGCATCCCGCTCGACGAGCGCCGGCGCGCGCTCGAGCTCGCCGCGGCGGGATCGTGAGCGGGCTGCTCGCGGGGAAGGTCGCGATCGTCACCGGCGGCGGCGGCGGGATCGGGCGCGGCATCGTCGAGCGATTCGCGGGCGAAGGCGCCTCGGTGGTGTTCGCCGAGCACGACGCCGGTCGCGCACGCGATACGCAGGCCGCGCTCGGCGAGCGCGTCGTCGGGGTCGTGTGCGATGTGTGCGACGCGGGCGCGGCCGACGCCCTCGTCACCGCGGCCCGCGACAACTTCGGCCGCGTCGACGTGCTCGTCAACAACGTCGGCCACTACGGACGGGGACGCGGCACGTTCCACGAGCAGACCGACGAGGAGTGGGACGACCTCTACCGCATCAATCTGGGCCACGTGCTCGCGTGCTCGCGCGCCGTGCTGCCCGTGTTCCTCCAACAGGGCGACGGTGGCGCGGTCGTGAACGTGTCGACGATCGAGGCATTCCGGGCGATGCCGACGCGCGCGGTGTACTCGGCGTTCAAGGCCGCGATCACCGCCCTCACGCGATCGCTCGCGGTCGAGTATGCGCACGCGGGGATCCGGGTGAACGCCATCGCGCCCGACGTCACCGAGACGCTGCAGGTGCCCTATTCACGATGGGTGCGTCCCGAGGACGAGCACCTGATCCCCACGTGGGTGCCGCTCGGGCGCTTCGGCCGGCCGTCCGACGCGGCCGGCGCCGCACTCTTCCTCGCGTCCGACCTCTCGGGCTTCGTCACGGGCACGACCGTGCACGTCGACGGCGGGACGTTCGCCGCCGGTGGCTGGTTCCCGACCGAAGAGGGCGGGTGGACGAACCGGCCTCGCCGCCCGTAGCCGTTCAACCGAGCGTGACCGGGAGCTCCGTGAGGCCGCGCAGCACGATGCGTCCGTTCCAGGTCGGCGCGTCGGTCGCGAGCGCGACGGCGGGGAAGCGGCGCGCGAGCGTCGCGATCGCGACCTGGCCCTCGAGCCGCGCGAGATGTGCGCCCAGGCAGGAGTGGAAGCCTCCGCCGAACGACACGTGATCGCGCGCGTCGGCGCGCCGCAGATCGAGCTCGCCCGCGGTCGGTCCCCACTTCGCCGGGTCGCGGTTCGCCGATCCCAGGCACGTCATGACCGCCGATCCGGCCTCGATCACGCGGCCGTCGATCTCGTACCGCGCGAGGGTGATGCGGCGCGACATCTGGACGGGGGAGTCGTAGCGCAGCAGCTCGTCGACGAACGTCGCGTCGACCGAAGGGTCTCCCGCGAGCAGCTCGAGCTGCTCGCGGTGTCGCAGCAGCGCGAGCGTGCCGTTCCCGATGAGGTTCACGGTCGTCTCGTGCCCGGCGACGTAGAGGAGCACGACCTGTTCGACGAGCTCGACCTCGCTGAGCCGGTCGCCGTCGTCCTCGGCCGCGATCAGAGCCGTCAGCAGGTCGTCGCTCGGGTGCTCACGCTTCCAGTCGATCACCTCGTTGACGTACGCGTTGATGTTGTCGATCGCCGAGAACGCCGCGAGCGACTCCTCGCGCGTCAGAATCGGGTCGAAGGTCTTGACGACCGCGCCGGACCACTCCCGCAGCTGGGAGCGATCGCGGCCCTCGGGAATGCCGAGCATCTCCGAGATCACGACGAACGGCAACGGGAACGCGAGCCCGGCGATGAGATCGAACGGACCCGGTGCCGCGGCCGCCGCGTCGAGATGCTCGTCGACGAGCGCGCGCACCCGGGGCCGCAGCTCTTCGATCATGCGCGGGGTGAACACCTTCGAGACGAGCCGGCGCAGCCGATGGTGGTCGGGCGGGTCGAGGTTCAGCATGTTGTGCGTGCCGCCCTCGCGCCGCTCGTCGAGCATGGCCTTGATGTCGGCGTCGGTGTCGAATGGCAGCGGCGTCATGTGCCGCTCCTCGACGCTGAGGCTCGGATCGCGCAGCACCCGGAACACGTCGTCGTAGCGGAACAGCGCCCACACGCCCAACGGGCTGCGGTGCACCGGGTCCTGTTCGCGCACGA
>DATMUX010000376.1:0-10759 GCA_035563695.1 Acidimicrobiia bacterium | reverse complement strand
TCCATCGGGACGAGGAACAAGGTGATCCCGTTGTGCTTCGGCGCGCCGGGATCGGTGCGCGCACCCAGCCAGTACCAGTCGGCGAAGTGCGCGGAGGTGGTCCACGTCTTCTGTCCGTTGAGGCGCCATCCGTCTCCGTCGCGGGTGGCCTTGAGCTGCATCGACGCGGCGTCCGATCCCGCGTTGGGCTCGGAGTAGCCGACGGCGAACTCGACCTCGTTGCGCAGGATCTTGGGCAGGAACTCCTGCTTCAGCTTCTCGCTGCCGTGCCGGATGATCGTCTTGCCGACGATGCCGACGCCCTTGCCGATCTGGGGACCGCCCCTCGCCGCGAGCGCCTCGTTCAGCAGGTACTCGTAGAGCCCGTCCCCGTCGGAGCCGCCGTACTCCTTCGGCCAGGTGATCCCGAGCCAACCCTGCTCGCCGACCTTGGCCATGAACCGGCGCCGAACCGGGGTGTCGACGATCTGCGCCATGTTCTCGCGGGTGACGTCGAAGACCTCGGGGTCGTCGTTGGCATCGAGGAACGCCTCGACCTCCTTCACGAATTCCTGCTGCTCGGGGGTGAACTCGAAGTCCACGGTCGGCCCTCCATCGTCCGGCTCGGCGGACGCACGCGGTGGTCGGCTGTCGTTTCCTGACAGACCGTCAGATATTGTGGTCATCATAGGATGACCGTCCCGAGGGGGCCAACGACGTCCCCGCCCGGCCCGCCGACCCCCCGGTGGGCCCACAGGAGCGTGACGCCATGAGAGGCATCGTGAGCATCGCGGGCTACGTGCCCTACCGACGCCTCGAGCGCGCTGCGGTCGCCGGGCTCTTCGGCGGCGGTGTCGGCGCGGGCACCCGGAGCGTGGCGTCCTACGACGAGGACACCACGACGATGGGCGTCGAGGCCGCCCGGCTCGCGCTGCGGAGCGCCCCGACGCCGCCGTCGGCGTTGTGGTTCGCGACCGCGGAGCCCGCGTACCTCGACAAGAACAACGCGTCGACGGTGCACGCCGCCCTCCGGCTCGACGCGAGCGTGCCCGCATTCGACTTCGGCGGCGCGCTGCGGTCGGGTCCCGGCGCGCTGCGGGCCGCGCTCGACAACCGTGCCCCCGTCCTCGTCGTCACGTCCGATCTGCGCAGCGGACTGCCGACGAGCGCCGACGAGGCGCAGGGCGGCGACGGCGCCGCCGCGTTCCTCGTGGGCGACGACTCCGACGGACCCGTGATCGCCGAGTTCCTCGGCGGCGCGAGCGCCACCGAGGAATTCCTCGAGCGGTGGCGCACGCCCGGCTCGACCCGCTCCCGACAGTGGGAGGAGCGCTTCGGTGAGGTGATGTACGGCCCGCTCGTCGACCAGGCGTGGAACGCGGCCTTGAAGCAGGCCGAGGTGTCGGCCGACGAGATCGACCGGGTGATCGTCACGGGCATGCACGCCCGCGCGGTCCGTTCGTGCGCGGCGCGCCTGGGCGCGTCGAAGGCCGCCCTCGGCGACGACCTGGGCGCGAACGTCGGCAACACCGGCACGGCGCACGCGCTCTTGCTGCTCGCGCACGCGCTGGAGTCGGCCGAACCGGGCCGGACGATCGCGGTCGTGGTGCTCGCCGACGGCGCCGACGCGCTGCTGTTCCGCACGACCGACGCGATCGCGTCGTACCGGCCCGCCCGGTCGGTCGCCGGCCAGATCGACAACGGCGGACCGATCACCTACGGCAAGTTCCTGTCGTGGCGGGGGGCGGTGACGCTCGAGCCTCCGCGCCGCCCCGAGCCCGACCGCATCTCGGCGTCGGTATCGGGCCGGACGGAAGAGTGGAAGTACGCGTTCGTCGGCTCGCGCGACCGCGGCACCGGCGAGCTGCACCTGCCGCCGGCCCGCATCTCGCGCGTCGGCGACGCGGTCGACGACATGGAGGCCGCGCCGATGTCCGACGTGCACGGCACGATCGCGCTGCTCACGATCGACCGCATCGCGTACTCGCCGAGCCCGCCGATCACGTTCGCGGTCGTCGACTGGGACGGTGGGGGGCGGCTCCCGGTCGAGCTCACCGACGCCGATGCGAAGGACCTGAAGATCGGCGACCGCGTCGAGATGACGTTCCGGCGCCTGTTCACGTCGGACGAGATCCACAATTACTTCTGGAAGGCCCGCCCGGTCCGGGCGTAAAGGAGCTTCGCTATGGGTTCGCACGGCATCAGGGATCGCGTGGCGATCGTCGGCATGGGATGCACGCCGTTCGGCGAGCACTGGAACAAGGGCACCGACGATCTGCTGATCGACGCGTCGCAGGAAACCTTCGCGTCGGCCGGCGTCACCAAGGACGACGTCGACGCGTACTGGCTCGGTACTGCGATGTCCGGCATGAGCGGCATGGCGCTCGCGCGCCCGCTGCAGCTGCATGACAAGCCGGTGACGCACGTCGAGAACTTCTGCGCGACCGGGTCGGAGGCGCTGCGCAACGCGGCCTACGCCGTGGCGAGCGGCGCGTACGACGTCGCGATGGCGATCGGCGTCGAGAAGGTGAAGGACAGCGGCTATCAGGGTCTCGTCGGCGCGGCGAAGACGCCGACCGACGGCACCGGACGCACGCTGACGGCCGCGGCGATGTTCGCGATGTGCGCGCCGGGCTACGGCAAGAAGTACGGCCTCGACGACGACCAGATGCGCGAGGTGCTCGCGCGGATCGCGTGGAAGAACCACTACAACGGTGCTCGCAACCCGCGCGCGCAGTTCAAGAAGGAAGTCTCGATGGAGACGATCTGCGGCGCGCCGCTGATGGCCGGCGGGCTCGGCGTCTACGACTGCTCGGGTGTGGCCGACGGCTCGGCCGCGGCGATCGTCGTGCGGGCCGAGGAGGCGCGCAACTACACCGACAAGCCCGTCTACATCAAGGCGCTGTCGCTCGTCGCCGGCAACTGCTCGGGCAACGCCGACCCGGCCTACGACTACACGACGTTCCCCGAGATTGCCGCGACGGGCCGCGATGCCTACGCGCAGGCCGGAGTCACGAACCCGCGCGACCAGATCGCCATGGCCGAGGTGCACGACTGCTTCACGCCCGCGGAACTGCTGATCTACGAGGACCTGCAGTTCGCCGAGCGGGGCACCGCGTGGAAGGAAGTGCTCGAAGGCACCTTCGACCTCGAGGGCGCGCTGCCGGTCAACCCCGACGGCGGGCTGAAGAGCTTCGGCCACCCGGTCGGCGCCTCGGGCCTGCGCATGGCGTTCGAGGCGTGGCTCCAGCTGCGCGGCGAGGCGCCCGAGCAGCGCCGCATCGCCCATGCCGACCGTGGGCTCGCCCTGACGCACAACCTCGGCGGCTACCCGGGCGAGATGGTGTCGTTCGTGTCGATCCTGGGCTCCGACCTCGGCTGAATCCCGTCCCAACCCCGTCCGTGGTCACGAATGTGGCCACATACGGCCAAAAACGTGACCACGGGGGCCCTGAGGGGCGCGGTGGTGGACAGCGGCGCCCCCGTCCTCTAGGATTTTAGAACACGTTCTAAAAACCGGGAGGCCCCGAGACCATGGAATTCGGCTTGTTCCTCGGCGGGTTCGTGCACAAGGACCTCGCCGCCGCCAACCCGAACGCCGAGCACGACCGCTTGATGAGCGAAGTGGCGCTTTGCGAGGTGGCCGACCGGCACCACTGGAAGTACGCCTGGTTCACCGAGCACCACTTCCTGAAGGAGTACTCGCACATCTCCGCGAGCGAGACCCTCATGGCGTGGGTCCTGGCCCGGACGCAGAACATCCACGTGGCCTCCGGCATCATCAACATCACGCCGCCGGTCAACCACCCGGCCCGCGTCGCCGAGCGGGTGGCGATGATGGATCTCGTCTCGAACGGGCGTTTCGAGTTCGGCACGGGGCGGGGGAGTTCGACCACCGAGATGGGCGGCTTCGGCATCACCGACCCCGACGAGACCAAGGCGATGTTCGACGAGGCGATCCGCGAGATCGTGCGCATGTGGCGCGACGAGCCGTACAGCTACGACGGCAAGTACTTCTCGATGCCCGAGCGGAACGTGCTGCCCAAGCCGTACGTGAAGCCCCACCCGCCGCTGTGGGTTGCAGCCGGCAACCCCGACACGTTCGAGAAGGCGGCGCGCATGGGCATGGGCGTCATCTGCTTCACGGGTGGTACGCCCGAGAAGATGGCTCCGCTCGTCGAGACCTACAAGAAGCACATCGTGAACGCCGAGCCGGTCGGCGAGTACGTGAACGACAACGTCGCGGTGACGACGAGCTTCATGTGCCTCGAAGACCGCGACGAGGCGCGCCGCCACATGGCGCACTCGGGCAACGGCCGCCAGCAGACGCTCGTCTTCCACTACCTCGACACGTTCCCGAAGCCCCCGTTCGTGCCCGAGTGGCCGACCGAGATCCCCGACCCGTCGCTCGACACGATCGACAAGGGGTTTCAGAGCGGCGCCGCGATCGTGGGCACGCCCGACGACTGCGCGGAGGGCATCCAGAAGTGGGTCGACATCGGCGTCGACCAGCTGATCATGGGCCCGTCGGGCAGCACGTACTCCCACGAGCTGCTCGAACGCACCGTCGCGCTGTTCGGCGACGAGGTGATCCCGCGCTTCGACCACGACCCGCAGGCGTCGACGGCGCATTACCGGGCGGCGGCGGGCGCCGCGTAGCGAATCGTTGAAATCGCGGCCCGATTCCCGGACAATTGGGGCATGGCGGGCGGGCTGGAGCATCCGGATCTGGGCGGGCCGGATCTGAGCGGGCCGGATCTGGGCGGGGTCGCGGGCGAGATGCGGTCCGCCTGGCGAGCCGAGCAGGAGGACGCGACCGCCGACGCCGCCACCGCGTGGCGTCACGGCCGGATGCTCGCCGACTGGCTCACCGAGCGCATGCACGCCGGCGACCGCGTCGCGGTCACGCTGGCCGAGCGGCGATTCACCGGCCTGGTGAACGAGGTCGGTGCCGACCTGATCGTCCTCGACTGCGCCTTCGGGCGAGTCGACGTGCACCTGGTGCCCGGTGTCCCGATTGCCTTCGAGCTCGACGAGAAGGCGCGTCGCGGCGGCTCGCGCGCCGCGTCCAGCCGCACGTTCCGCGACGCCCTGATCGCCCGCGACGCGCAGCCCGACACGAGCGTCGGGACTCTGCACGAGCCGGAAGGGCTCGACGGGACGCTCTACGTCGGCCGCGACTTCGTGTCGGTCGTCGCCCGCATGGGAGCCGAGACGGTGATCCCGCTCGACAACGTCGTGTGGGTGTCGGCGAGGAGGGCGTGAGGCACGACCGGCGTCAGGTGAGGCCGGTCAGCTTCTCGCTGATCTCCCAGAGCCGCGCCGCCACCGCGTCGTCGAGCGCGGCCGACGACGGGGCTTCGACCTTGCACTTCGCGAAGTACTGACCCGTGATGCCGTCGACGTCGGCTGACGACGCCACGTAGACGGACGTGATCGCGCCCTTGGCGCTCGGCAGCGCGAACGGCCGGCCGATGACCATCGCGACGTTTCCCAGCCACCCGGTGTCGCCTTCGCGGGCGAAGTTCGTCGCGACGTAGCCAGGATGCACCGCATTGGTCGTCACCCCCGTGTCGGCCCAACGGCGGGCCAGCTCGCGGGTGAACAGGATGTTCGCGAGCTTCGTCGCGGCGTAGACGCCGAAGCTGCGATAGCGGCGGTGCTCCCAGTCGAGGTCGTCGAGGTCGAGCCCGTTGCGGGCGAAGCGGTGCGCGCCCGACGCGACGTTCACGACGCGCGCGGGCGCGGCGCGGACCAGCTGATCGTGCAACAGGTTGGTCAGCAGGAAGTGGCTCAGGTAGTTGACCTGGAACTGCGTCTCGTGCCCGTCGATCGTCGTCGTGCGCCGGCGCAACGTGAGGCCCGCATTGTTGACGAGGATGTCGCAGCGGTCGCGCGAAGCACCGAAAGAGTCGACGAAGGCCCGGACCGACGCGAACGACGCCAGGTCGATCGGCATCGTCTCGACCCGATCGCCGGCGCCGGCACGTCGGCGGACTTCGGCGACTGCGAGCGCGGCCTTCTGCGGGTTGCGGGCCGCGATGACGACGTGCGCGCCCATGCGCGCGAGCTCGACGGCCGTCTCCTTGCCGATGCCGCTGTTGCCGCCGGTGATCACCGCGGTCCGGCCGGCCAGGTCGGTCATGGCGCGGGGCTGCGCTCGGTTGCGCTGGGCGAGCGGTCCTCACCGGGCTGCGCGCGCACCCATTCGATGAGCTCGTCGCGCAGAAAGCGGATCTCGCGGCCGCCCGGGAAGCGGTGTGCGGGGATCCGGCCTTCGCGCACCATGCGCCGCAGGTACTCGACGTGTACGTGGAGCATCTGGGAGGCCATCGCCGTCGTCATGATCTCCGGATAGCTGCTCGCGGCAGGGCTCGCGCCGGAACTCGCGGGTCCCGCGCCCGCGCTCTCGGGTGACTCCACGGCGACCACGTTAGCCGCGTCCTGGACACTCACACGCGATCTGGCGCCTCTCGTCGTGCGGCGTTTGCCAGAACATTCCGCTTGTCGGGACCGCGAGATCCTGCTTCCATTCCGGCGGGGGGACAGCCTGAGGCGTGGGGGGGCAGGCCGTGACTGTTGCGCAAGGGCCGATCGTGCGCCGGCGCGCGTTCGGGCAGACGCGCCGGGCGATCGCGTCCCGCGCGTCGACGGGCCACATCGTGATGGTGGTGTCGGGGGCGCTCGGGGTGCTGCTGACGTTGACGGCGCTGCGCGCCGCGGACGCGTCGAGGCCCGTCCTCGTCGCGGCGCGTGATCTCGCGCCCGGCAGCGTCATCGGCGCCGACGATGTGCGCGTCGCGCGAGTGCACGCCGACGCGTCGGTGCTGGCGGGCCTGGTCGCGGGAAGTGAGCGCGAACACCTGCTCGGTCGCGTGGTGATGGCAACGCTGCACCCCGGCGACCTGCTCGCGCGCGACGTCGTGCAACCCGCCGGCACCGCGGGCGCGACGCGCGTCATGAGCTTCCCGATCGCGCGGGCGCGCGCCGTCGGCGGCCGGATCGTCGGTGGCGACCGGGTCGATGTGGTGGCCGTCGACCGCGACTCGAAGCGCGGGGGCTACGTGCTGGCCGACGCCGAAGTCGTGTCGGTCGACGCGCACTCGGGAGGCGCCCTTTCCGGGGCGCCCGACGACGTCACGGTGACGCTCGCGGTCGGAGGCGATGCCGCACCCCGGCTCGCTGCCGCGGTCGACACGGCCACGGTGATGCTCGTGCGATCGACCGGGGCCGCGCCGCTTCCCGACCGGGCGCCGTTCGTTCCGGAGAGCACGCGGTGAGGGAGCCCGAGGTCGCGCTCGCGTTCACGCCCGACGCGTGGGTCGAGGATCTGCACCGCCACCTCAGCGATCACGGCGGCGCACGCGTGCGCACGCTCGTCGTGGACTCGGGCGTGATGCTCGACGAGGAGTACGACGTGCTGGTCGCCGGTCATCGTTGGGTGGCGTTGACCCGAGCCCTGGTCGACGACGTGCACGGACGCGGCCGGACGGTGCTCGGGGTGTTCGACCCGGAGGAGCCGCCGAGCCGGGCGCACCTCCTCGCGCTCGGCGTCGATGCCGTCGTCGAGGCCGACGCCGGTGCCGATGGTTTCGTGCGCGCGATCGTCGCGGTCGCGGCCGTCGTCCCGCGCGACGACCGATCCGCGCCGGGCCCCGAACCGGTCGCCGCGCGCGACGCTCGTGTCGTGACGGTCGGCGGACCGCCGGGCTCGGGGCGCACCGAGATCGCGCTGCAGCTCGCGATCGCGATGGCGCGCCGCACGACCGCGGTGCTCGCAGACGCCGACGACGTCGCGCCCGCGCTCGCGCAGCGGCTGCACCTGCCGGTCGAGCCCAACCTCCGGACGGCGATCGAGGCGGTCGAGCACGGCCGCGGGGAACTCGCGGCGTGCCTGGCCGTCGAGCCCGCGTCGGGCATCTCGGTGCTCATGGGGCTGCCGAGCGCCGCGGCGTGGACACAGATCCGCCCGGGCGAGGTCCTGCGCGTGGTCGATCGTCTCGGCGCGGAGGCCACGGTGATCGTCGTCGACGGCGCGGGCGCGCTCGACGATGTGCCGGCGACGCCGACGCGCGGCCGCCACGCGACCGCGCGGGCGCTGGTACGCGAGGCCGACGTTCTCGTCGCGGTCTGCGATTCCGCGCCGCACGGGATCACCCGGCTGCTGAACTGGGTCGTGGACGCGCGGGTGCTCGGCGCGGACGCGGTGCTATTCGTCGTCGTCAACCGCGCGCCCGGCGGTTCGTTCCGGCGCGGCGAGCTCTACGAGGAGATCACCTCGAATCTCGCAGTCGCGGACGTCGTGTTCGTCGGTCACGATCCCCGGGTCGGCGCCGCCGCGTGGAACGGCACGCCCGTCGCGCGCGGCCCGTTCACGCGGGCGGTGGACGGGCTCGCCGCCGGCATCGCGGCGCTTCCCCCACGCCGGCGCGACCCCATCGATCAGGAGTGTGCGTCGTGACCGGCGCGCGGACCGACGCGTACGACGCGATCCGCCGCGATGCGCTGTCGGGAGTGGAGCGCCGGCGTCTGCAACCCGATGTCGAAGTCCGCGAAGTGCGCGCCGAGATCGAGCGCGCCGTCGACGACTACCAGCGCGGGTCACGCCTCGCCGATCGCGTGCCTCTCGCCGACCCGTCGGCCATGGTGCAGCGGGTACTCCGCTCGATCATCGACCTGGGGCCGCTGAGCGAGCTGCTCGCGCGCCGCGACGTCGAGGAGGTGTTCGTGGAGGGCGCGCGCGTGACGTACCTCGACGCCGGGGGCCGCCTGCGCTGCCTCACGGAGCCCACGACTGAGGACGAGAATCGCCAGATCGTCGAACGGTTGCTCGCGGCGACCGATCGCCAACTGAACACGAAGCACCCGCTGGTACAGGCGCGGGTGCTCGACGGCTCAGCGCGCCTGACCGCGGCGATCCCGCCCGTCGCCGATCGGTTGTCGGCGACGGTCCGGCGGTACACCGTGCGCGACGTCACGCTCGCGGCGCTCGTCGAGCGGGGCACGCTCACGGAGCCGGCCGCGGCGTTGCTTTGGGCGATGATGCAGCTCCCGAGCCGGATCATCGTGTCGGGCGAGCCGGGCGCGGGGAAGACGACGCTCGCGGCCGCGCTGCTGGCGGCGGCTCCGGCGGCGCACTGCGTGCGCACGTGCGAGGAGATCCGGGAGCTCGCGGTGCCGGTGGTGCACGGCGGGTACTACGAGGTACGCGCTCCGGGCCTCGACGGGACGGGTGAGATCTCGCTGCGCGATCTCGTCAAGTTCGTGCTCGCGATGCGCCCGGATCGCATCGTCGTCGGCGAAGTGCGGGGCGCCGAAGCATTCGAGCTCACGCGCGCCGTGAACGCGGGGTGCGGATTTCTCTGCACGTTGCACGCCAACGGGGCGAGCGACGCGCTCAACGCGCTCGTGAACGCCGCACTGATGGCCGGCGAGAATGTCACCGAACGGATCGTGCGGCGGATCTTCACGGAGGCACTCGATCTCGTGGTGCACGTCGACCGCGACGACGCGTCGCGCCGAGACGGCGGGCCGGTGCGGCGCCGGATCACCGAGATCTCCGCGATCGTCCCCAGTCTGGCCGACCGCGAGACGTACGAGCCGCTGTTCGTGCGCGAGAGCGCCGGCGGCCCGCTCGAATGGACCGGCGCGCTTCCCGCCGCGTTGGCAGCGCGAGTCGACCGCGTCCTGCCGAACGGCGCGCGCCTCCGGGAGCTCGTCGAGCGCGGAAGGGCTCCGGCGTGAGCGTGCTCGCCGCGTGTGCGGTCGGCCTTTGCTGCGCCTGCATCGCGGGTGCACTGCTGGGCGCGTTGCCCGAGGCGCGGTGGCGGGTGCCGCGGCGGGCGCGGGCCCGGTCGGGTGCGCCGGCGCGGGTGTGGCTGCAGCAGGCGGGCATCGACACCTCGCCCGCGCGCTTTCGCGCCGCGTGCGTCGTCGTGAGCGCGGTCGCGTGCACGCTCTTCGCCGCCGTAACCGGCTCGCTCTTCGTCGCGCTCGTTCCGGCGGCCGCGGCGGGCTTGCTGCCGCGCGCCTACGTCGCGCGCCGCCGCCGTCTCCGCATGCGCGAGGTGCAGGTCGCGTGGCCCGACGGATTGCGCGACCTTGTCGCGTCGATCTCGGCCGGGCACTCGCTGACCCAGGCCGTGAGTGCCCTGGTGACGACCGGCCCGCCGCCGCTGCGCGCCCCGTTCGCACGTTTCCCGGAGCTCGCGCGGGTGCTCGGGACCGGTCCGGCCCTCGAGGTCGTAAAAGGCGAGCTCGCCGACGCGACGAGTGATCGCATCATCGAGATCCTGCTGGTCGCGCACGATCGCGGCGGCGCGATCGTCCGCACGATCCTCGAGGACCTGCTCGACGCGACGACGCGAGATGTGCGCTTGTCGGACGAGCTCGAGACGGAAGGGCTCGAGACGCGCATCAACGCGCGCGCGGTCGTGGTGTTGCCCTGGTTGGTCCTCGTCGCACTGACCGCCCGCCCGGGACCGTTCCGCGAGTTCTACCGATCCGGTGGCGGAATCGTGACGCTCGCAATCGCGGCGGGGCTCGGGGCCCTCGGGGTGGTGGCGCTCGGGCGCCTCGGTCGCGAGGTGCCCGAGGCGCGGGTCTTCGACACGGGCGGCGCGCCGTGAACGGGTTGGCTTTGCTCGCTGCCGGCGCGTGCGGCGTCGGCGCGGCGGGCGCGGCGGCCGTGTGGCGACCTCCGACGCGCGCGCTCGGGCCGCGCGTCCGCCCGTACGCGATCGTTGCCCGCAGCGCGTTGGGCCACCCCACCGTGCTCGAG
>DATMUX010000375.1:0-2368 GCA_035563695.1 Acidimicrobiia bacterium | reverse complement strand
GGCGTCAAGCACACGATCAATTGGGTACACAACGCCAGCGGTCTCGTGCAGCGCGGAACGGTGCGCCGCACAGTCGACCGTGCGTTGACCCGTTGGACGAGCGCCTATTTCGGTGTCGCCGAGGCACAGCGGCCGTATCTTGTGGACGAACTCGGCCACCCTGATGACAAGATCCGCATCATCCACAACGGCGTCGATCCGGCCCAGTTCAGTACTAGTAGCGACCGGGGCGTCCGCGCCGAATTCGGTTTCGCCGAGGACGACCCGGTGGTCGGCATCGTTGCCAGGCTCCGACCGGAGAAGGATCACGTCAGCTTGCTGCGGGCCGCGCGCACCGTGGTCGATGAGTTGCCCCGCGCGAGGTTCCTCCTTATCGGCGACGGCGAGACTCGGCCCCAACTGGAGGCGCTGTGCACCGAACTCCAGATCACACCGAACGTCCACTTCGCCGGCTCGCGTGACGACGTCCCCCGACTGCTGCCGGCGATCGACGTGTTTGTGTTGAATTCGGTCTCAGAGTGCTTTCCGATCTCGGTGCTCGAGGCCATGGCCTGCGCCCGGCCTGCCGTCTGCACGGCCGTTGGGGGGATCCCTGAGGTGATCAACGACGGTGAGACCGGTTACCTTGTGCCACCGAAGGATCCGCAGCAGCTCGCGGATCGGCTCGTGAAATTATTGCGGGACCCGCAAACCGCACGGCGGATGGGCCGCGCGGCCCGCGATCGCGTCGAGGCCGAGTTCACCCTGGATCGCTCCATCGCCGCGACGCAACAAGCGATCGAGGACGTCGTCAGCGGTCAGGCCGTACTGAGCGGACGGGTCTGACGGATGCGGCGCCATATCCTGATCCTTGTCGAGAACCTGTCGGTGCCGTTCGACCGCCGGGTCTGGCAGGAGAGCCTGGCTCTGGTCGGCGCGGGTTACCAGGTCACCGTTATCTGCCCGACCGGCACCAAACAGGACCGCGAGCGCGAAGCCGTGATCGAGGGCGTGCGCATACTGCGGTATCCGTTACGTGCGGCGACCGGGGGGCCGCTCGGCTATCTGCGGGAGTACACAGTGGCGCTGTGGCACACGCTGCGCCTGGCGGTCAAGGTCGGCCGCGCGGGCCGTGTCGACATCGTGCATGCGTGCAACCCACCGGATCTGCTGTTCCTGATCGCGTTGGCGCTCCGCCCGTTTGGCACCCGCTTCGTCTTCGATCACCACGATCTGGTGCCGGAATTGTTCGTCTCGCGCTTTCCCGGCGGTGGGCCGGTCCTCCATCGACTGACCAAATTCGTAGAACGACTCACCTTCGCCGCCGCCGACGCGGTGATCTCGACTAACGAGAGCTATCGGCGGGTGGCGATCGAGCGCGGCAAGATGGCCGCCGACAGGGTCACCGTTGTTCGCAGCGCACCAGATCTGAGCCGCTTCGTCCGGCGGGGGCCAGATGAGAGCCTGCGTCGCGGCAAACCCTATCTGCTTGCCTACCTGGGCGTGATGGGGCCGCAGGACGGTGTCGACTACGCGCTGCGGGCACTGCAGCTATTACGAGACGACATCGGGCGAGACGACGTCCATTGCATCTTCATGGGCACCGGCGACGCGTACGACGAGATGGTCGCGCTCAGTGAGCAGCTCGGCCTCACCGACATGGTCGAGTTCCCCGGTCGAGTGTCCGACGAGTTCGTCCAGCGCTGCCTTTCGACCGCGGACGTGTGCCTATCACCTGACCCGCTGAACCCGCTCAACGACGTCTCGACGATGAACAAAGTGGTCGAATACATGGCGATGGGCCGACCGCTCGTGTCGTTCGACCTAGTCGAAGCCCGCGTGTCAGCCGGCGACGCAGCGGTGTATGTCCCGGGCAACGACGAACTTGCCTTCGCGACGGCGATCGACGCCCTGCTGCGAGACCCCGAGCGTCGTCGCCGGATGGGTGAGTCGGGACGCAACCGGGTCGAACAGGAACTGTCCTGGGAGGTGTCGCGTCGCGCGCTCGTTCAGTTCTACGACAGGTGCTTCGCGCGCGAACAGTCAAGAAACAACGTGGCGTCGAAGCTTGCGTGGTATGCCGGTCGCGCGGCGGCGATGTCGCCCCGCGAGATGTCCTGGCGCGCACGACGCCTCGTGGACGGGGGGGCTCGGCGGGGATTTGCAATCGACAGCAGTGGCGACGGCACCGTCACCACCATAGCCGCCGCTCCGGCGGTGAGCCTGATAGGAGAATCATGAACGAATCGCAGATGAAGAGGGTCGGCGTCTACGGACTCGGATATGTCGGTTGCGTCTCCGCGGCCTGCCTCGCCTTGCGTGGATGGCGGGTCATTGGCGTAGACGTGAATCCGGACAAGGTGGAGTCCCTGCGGCAGGGCAGGTCCCC
>DATMUX010000374.1:0-2145 GCA_035563695.1 Acidimicrobiia bacterium | reverse complement strand
GCCGCGGCGCGCGCCGCGGGCGCCGACGTCGTGCTCCCCCGCTCCCGATTCTTCCGCGACCCGCACGCGGCCGCCGGCCGCGTGTGAACCCGCTCGCGCCTCACGGCCGTGTGCGATACCCGAGATGCACCGTGCCGTTGGCGAACCGGTGCACGTCGCCCAGCTCCAACGCGAGGCGGAGATCGCCGGGAAGGAACGGGTTGCCCACGCCGACCACCACCGGCGCGACGAACACGTGACACTCGTCGACCAATCCGGCGGCGAGCGCCTGGCCCGCGAGGTGCGGACCGCCGACCGTGATGTCGGCGCCGGCCGTCGACTTCATGTCGGCGACCGCGACGGGGTCGAAGCGATCGACGATCACGGTGCGAGCGCTCGAGACGGAGTGCAACGTCGTCGAGTACACGATCTTGTCGGCCGCCTGCCAGATCTCCGCGAAGTCGCGCACGTACGCGGGTGCATCGACGAACGCCGACGAGTCGTCCCAGAAGGTCATCACTTCGTACATCCGGCGCCCGTACAAGTGCGTGCCGGCCGGCCGCAGGAGGTCGTTGATGAAGGTGTGCACCTCCTCGTCCGGCTCCGCCCAGTCGAAGTTGCCGTCCTCGTCGGCGACATAGCCGTCGAGTGACGCGATCGCCGAGTAGATCAGTTTGGCCACTACGGACCTCCCGCGATCGTGTGCCGCGCGGCTAGATGGTCGGCCACGGATACGAGTGGTAGTCGCGGTCGGCCTCGGGGAGCACGCCTGTGGCGATCAGGTGCTCGGTGCGGACCCGGAGCGCGTCGAGCTCGAAACGTTCGAGCATCGTCGCGAGCCGATCGTGCAGCGCTCCTCGCTGCTGCAGATCGTCGAGCAGCGTGTGGAGGTCGGCGCACACGCCGGGTGGGATCGACTCTCCTGCGAAGTCCCAGATGACCGTGCGCAGCTTCCATTGGGTGTGGAACGACACGCCGTGGTCGATGCCGAACACGTGCCCGTCGTCGAGCGCGCGGAGGCAGTGACCGCCCTTGCGGTCGGTGTTGTTGATCACGATGTCGAACACGGCCATGCGGCGGAACGCGTCGGCGTGATCCTCGAGCAGGGTGAAGTAGTGCTGCTCGGGATCGTGCTCCACGAAGCGCTGCATCATCCCGATACCCGCCGGGCCGTCGCGCAGCACGGTCTCGGGCACGATGTTCCAGCCCAACGTGGCCGACACCTCGTAGGCCGCCACCTCACGGTGGCACAGGGTGCCCCGCGGGAAGTCCCACAACGGGCGCTCGCCGCGCTGCGGCTTGTAGATCGCGAGCTCTTCACGATCGCCGTCGGAGAGGTTCACGAGGAACGTCGCGTTCGACGACCACGGCATCCGGCCGAGCACGTCGACGTCGCCGTCAGCCAAGACAGACACGGGTCAGTTCCAGCGCGGGCAGATGTGACCGTCGGGATCCATCGGGAAGTCGCACAGCGGGCACCGCGGCCGGCCCGATTCCACCGCGGCCACTCCGTTGCGCGCCATGATCCGCACCTGCGCGCGTGTCGCGTACAGTCGGGCAATCCGGCCCTCGGCTTCGCCGGGAGGCGGCGGCTCCTCGTCCTCCTCGCCATCTTCGTCGGGTGCGTCCTCGCGCAATTCGATCAGCACGAGGTGACGATCGGCGTCGTAACCGATGCCGATCAACCGCGCCCGGAACAACGGCTCGTCCTCGGTCACCGCGCCACCCCGCGCGGCCTCGGCCGCGGTGGGCGGGTCCTCGGGATCCTCCTCGGCGATACGGTCGAGGAACTGGCTCGCCTCCTCGGCGAGCATCCGCACCTGCTCCTTCTCGACGAGCACCGACAACCGCGCGTGACCCTTGCGCGCCTGGATGACGAACGTACGCTGCCCCGGACGCCCGAACGCCCCCGCACCGATCTCGTCCACCGGATCGAACTCGATGAAGTCCGTCACGACTTCTCGTTTTCGGCCTCGGGTAGCAGGTCGTCGAGGCCGCCGGTGTCGTTGCACTTCACCATCATCACGGCGAACGGGTGGAAGTCGAACACCGTCACCGACGCGGGCGACACATGTACGCGCTGGAACAAGTCGAGGTGCATGCCGGTGTAGTGCGCGATCGCCGACTTGATCGGGTCGGCGTGACTCACGACCACGACGGTCTCGT
>DATMUX010000373.1:0-2515 GCA_035563695.1 Acidimicrobiia bacterium | reverse complement strand
CGAGTACCTCGGCGCGACCGAGGGATACTTCACTCGTCACGCGTTCGAGGTCACCGACGCGGTGCGCCGCGACGCCGAGCACGTGCTCGCGATCGAGGTCGCGTGCCCTCCGCAACGCGACCGGGGCGCGCAACGCACGATCACCGGCGGTTACTGGTCGTCACCGGCGCTCGACGCCGCACTCAATCCGGGCGGCATCTGGCTGCCGGTGCGCGTCGTCGAGACCGGCCCGGTGCGCATTGCCGCGGCGCGCGTGCTGTGCACCGAAGCGTCGGTGGAGCGCGGCCGGCTCACGTGCACCCTCGATCTCGACGCCGGCGCCGCATCGCGCGCGATCCGGCTGCACGCGATCGTGCGCGGGCCCGGCGACGTCACGCTCCTCGACGCGTGGCGCGCGGCCACGCTGGCCGCGGGCTCGAACGAGCTGAGCTGGACGCTCACCGTCGACGAGCCGCCGCGGTGGTGGCCGCGCACGCTCGGCCCGCAGCCGCTGTGCGAGCTCGAACTCGGGATCGAGGTCGACGGCGGGGCGAGCGATCGTCGCGTGTTCCGGACCGCGTTTCGTGACGTCCGCCGTCACGGCGCACACCTAGCGATCAACGGTGAGCCGATCTTCGTCAAGGGCGCGAGCTACGGGCCGGCCCGCGCACTGCTCGGCGAGGCGGACGACGCATTGCTCCGCGCCGACATCGCGCGCGCGGTCGATGCCAACCTCGATCTCCTCCGCGTGCATACGCACGTCGCGCTCCCGGAGCTGTACGACGCGGCCGACGAGGCCGGTGTGCTGCTGTGGCAGGACTTCCCGATGGCCGGCGGCTACGCGCGCGGCGTACGCCGCCAGGCGACCGGCCAGGCGCGAGCGATGATCGAGCTCCTCGGCCACCACCCCAGCGTGATCCTGTGGTGCGCGCACGACGCACCGCTCGGCGACGACTCGCCGGCGCGGATCATCGCCAACGCCACACTGCCGACGTGGGGCAAGGAAGTGCTCGACCGGTCGGTCGCGCACGCGATCGCCCGCCACGACCCGACCCGCCCGGTCGTGCGCAGCTCGGGTGCCGGCGGCGACTCGCACCTGTGGTTCGGCTGGCGCCACGGCGGGCTCGGCGATCTCGCGGCGGCCGTGCGCGCGATCCCACGCGTCGGGCGCTTCGTCTCCGCGTTCGGCGCCCAGTCGGTGCCTCCGACCGCAGAATGGATGCATCCGGAACGCTGGCCCGACCTCGACTGGGACGGGCTCGCCGAGCACCACGGCATGGAGCGCGCCGCGTTCGACGCGCACGTGCCGCCGCGCGACGCGAAGTCGTTCGACGAGTGGCGCGACGCGACGCAGGCGTATCAGGCCGCGCTGCTGCAGCTGCAGATCGAGGATCTCCGCCGCTGCAAGGACCAGGCGTGCGGCGGCTTCGCCGTCTTCACCCTCGTCGATCCTTCACCGGCGGTGGGCTTCGGATTGCTCGATCACGATCGGGTGCCGAAGCGCGCGTACGCGACCGTCGCCGACGCGTGCCGGCCCGTGCTCCCGACGGTCGACCCGCGCACCGGCCACGTGCACGTCGTCAACGACGGCGGGACCCGGCTGGCGGACGCCGAGGTCGAGGTGGTGGTCGACGGCCGCCCCCGTCGCTGGCGGGGCGACATCGACACCCGCGCCGCGACGTTCGTCGGCCGGGTCGACCTCGGCGATGCCGTCGACGTCGAGGTCACGCTGCGCCACCCGCAGACCGGGCGCGTGGCGAACCGCTACCCGTTGCTGCTGCTGGAAGCCGGGCGGCGGTAGCGCGTCACAGGCCGAGGGTCGGGAAGGGCTTGGCGCGGCCGGGGTCGCCGGGCTTGGCCAGCCCGAGATCGACGTAGACCGCGGTGCTGATCGCGTCGAGGCGCGCGTTGTGACGTTCTCGACCGGGCATGCCGTTGCAGACGACCGCGACCACGACCTCGTGCTCCGGGTCGCAGAACGCGACCGACGACTGGTGACCGCCGTGCCCGAACGCGCGGCGCGAACAATGACGTCCCATCGCGAACGTGTCGACGGCCAGTCCGAGACCCCAGTCGATCACGATGCCGAACGTCTCGTCGAGCATCTCGGTGCGGTGCCGGGCCGAGATCGCGGCCACCGTGACGGGCGCCAGGAGACCGTCGCCCTCCCGCACCAGCGCCTCGTACATGCGCGCCAGCTGGCGCGTCGGGCCGCGCCCGCCGCCGCCCGGCATCGGCGTCGCCGCGGAACGGGCGGTGTCGATCCGGCCGAGCGGCACCGGCGCGCCCCCTTCGGTGTTGTGCATGTAGCCGATGCGCGCGCCGTAGGCCTCGTAGCGCTCCTCGGGCAGACCGACCCAGCAGTCCGGCATGCCGAGCGGTGCGAAGATGCGCGCCCGCACGTACTCGTCGTAGGGAATGCCGCTCGTGCGCGCCACGATCTCGCCGAGGACCGTCATCCCCGCGGCCGGGTGGTAGCCCGCGCGCGTGCCCGGCTCGTACTCCAACGGCGCGGTGCAGACGCGCGCCAGATTGT
>DATMUX010000372.1:0-5872 GCA_035563695.1 Acidimicrobiia bacterium | reverse complement strand
AAGCGCGAGTTGAAGTCGAAGGCGCCGAGCCGGCCGAGCCGCAGGAGCTGCATGACGATGAACTCGATGTTCGTGCCGGGGGCGTGATGGCCGGTGTCGAGGCACACGACCGCGCGCTCCCCGAGCGCGACACAATGCGCGTACGCGGTGCCCCAGTCGGGGACATCCGTGGCGTAGAACGCGGGCTCGAAGAACTTGTACTCGAGGACGAGTCGCTGTTGACCCGAGAGACTCGCGTAGACCTGCGCGAGCGAGTCGGCGAGGCGCGCCTGACGGTCGCGCAGGTCACCCTGACCGGGGTAGTTGAGTCCATCCGGCAGCCAGATCTTGAGGTCCCGGCTGCCGGTGACCTGCATGATGTCGATACACGTCCGCATGTGCGCGACCGCCTTGGCACGGACGCGCTCGTCGACATGGCAGAGACTCCCGAACTTGTAGGCGTCGTCCTGGAACGTGTTCGTGTTGATCGTGCCCAGCCGCAGCCCGAGGTCTTCGGCGTGGCGGCGCAGCTTGTCGAAGTCGTCGACCGAGTCCCACGGGATGTGCAACGCGACGCTCGGAGCGAGACCGGTGCACCGATGCACCTGCGCGGCGTCGGCGATCTTCTCGTAGGGATCGCGCGGCACGCCGGGCGGCGCGAACACTTTGAAGCGCGTCCCCGAGTTGCCGAAGGCCCACGACGGCAGCTCGATCGCCTGGCCCTCCAGGTCGGGGGCGATGTCGGCAAACATTCTCATGACCCTGCTCCTGGCGCTGCTCCCGGCCCGGCTCCCGGGCCCGGCGCTCACCCGGCGTCACTTGACGACGGCGTCGCCCGTGGTGTTCAATCATGTGAACTCTTGCACTTCTGAACACCAGCGTCAACAGGAGCGCCCGCGATGACCACCCTGCCCGGCGTCGCCGGCGAAGAGCGCCTGCGCCGGTTGACCGAACAGATGCGCGCGGCCGGGTCGGTGTCCATCCCGGAGGCCGCAACCGAGCTGGGCGTGAGCGAGATGACGATCCGGCGCGATCTGGCCGAGCTCGAAGAGCGCGGCGCGGCGCGGCGGGTACGAGGCGGAGCCGTGCCGATCGGTCCCCAGACCTTCGCGGAGCGGCACCAGACCCGGGCGCGGGCCAAGGGGCAGATCGCGAGCAAGCTCGCGGAGCTGCTCCCCGCGGCCGGCGCGGTCGCCTTCGACGCGTCCTCGACCGTCATGCGCCTCGCGGCATCACTCGCCGGCGCGCGCGACCTCACCGTGATCACCAACGGCCCCGACACCTTCGCCACGCTGCAGGGCCGCCCCGGCGTGACGCCGATCCTGACCGGCGGCCGCCTCGATCCGGCAACGGGCAGTCTCGTCGGGCCGATCGCGTGCCGCACGGCGCTGCAATTCGCGGTCGACCTGTTCGTGACGTCGGCCGCCGGGATCGACGTGACGGTCGGTGCGACCGAGGCGACCCTCGACGATGCCGAGGTCAAGCGCGCGTTCGCGGCGGGCGCGCGTGAAGTCGTGCTGGCCGCCGACACCAGCAAACTGGGGCAGCGCGGCATGGCGGTCGCGTTCGAATGGGGCGAGATCGACGGCCTCGTCACGGAGGTCGACGCCGGCGATGTGCGCATCCAGCCGTACCGGGCGCTTGCCCGGGTGTGCTGACGTGAGGAACGCTCGCGCCGCGCACCACTCGGGGCGGTGCACCGACCCGTCCGGCCCGGATCGGGAGAGGAGATCGCCATGACGCTCGACGTCCGCACTCGACGTAGCGAAGACATCCGCGCGCTCGGGCGCGACGAGATCTTCGACGCGGTGCTGCCGGATGCGATCCGCGTGCACGGCGACCTTGCCGCGCGCGGGCTCACATATCAGGAGCTTCCCGCGCTGGGTCTCGACGTCGACGGTTACGGCGTCACGATCGAAGCGGCATCAGGCACCCTCGTGCTGCGACCCGGCGCCGGTTCGGGGGGAGTCGCCGCGGTGTTGTCGGCGGACGCGCTCTCCGACCTGCTCCAGGACGTGGTGTCGACCATGGGGCTGGCCATGACGTCACGCGTCAAGATCGTCTCGGGGAGCATCAACGACTGGATCGGATGGGAGCCCGTGTTGCGCGCGCTGCTCGACGGGCGCCCGGTGCACGAAGCCGGCGCCGTCACCTTCACCGACCTCGACGGGAGCGAGCTCGATCTCGGGCGCGCGTTCACGATCGACGACGACCGCGAGGAGATGCGCAACTTCTTGGAGCAGGCAGGCTTCCTGCACATACGTAGCGTCTTCGAGCAGCAGGAGATGGCCGCGCTCGGCGCCGACATCGACGCGTGGATCGCGCGTGCCACACCCGATGACGGCGAGTCGTGGTGGGCGACCGACGAGCACGGTGAACAGCAAGCCGTCCGCGTGTTGTTCTTCTACGAGAAGTCGGAAACGCTCCGCCGCTTGGCCAACGACGATCGTTATCAGTGGATCGGCGTGCTCCCCGGCGATGGCCACGTGTACGGCCACAGCGGCGAGGGCCTGGTGAAACCGCTCGGGATCGTGCGCGGGCTCTCGGACCTGCCGTGGCACAAGGACTGCGGCCAGGGCAAGCACTCGTACTTCTGCAACGGCCTGACGACCGGCATCTCGGTGACGGGCGCCGACCGCACCAGCGGCGCGCTCGGCGTGATCCCGGGCAGCCACCGGGCGAACACGATGGCGACGGGCCGCGACCCGCGCCTCGACCTCCGGCCACGCATGCTCGAGACCGAGACCGGCGACGTGACGGTGCACTGCTCCGACACGCTGCACCGCGCGCACCCGCCCGTCGACCGCCCGCGCAAAGTCGTGTACTCGGGGTTCGGCCTGCCGCCGCGCCCGGGAGAGACCGTACGGCGCGACACGAACGACGCGCGCGCGGCGCGCGCCGCGCTCAGCGACGTGCAGTCGCGGATCGAGGCGTCCGACAACGCCGCGGCCCCTGATCGGTACCAAGCCGGCCACGGACATTGATGCCGGCACCCGCCAACGGGCGCGTCGAGTGGCGCGCCGCCATGATCTCCCCGGTCGACGACCTCGCCGGCGCGCCGCGGCTGCGCCACGCGTTCACCCTCGACGGCGGCCACGGCGCCGTGCAGTCGGCGAGCCTGCACGTCTCCAGCCTCGGCGTCTTCAACGCCTACGTGAACGGCACGCCGGTGAGCGACGACGTGCTCAGCCCGGGCTGGACCAGCTACGAGTGGCGGCTGCGCTACCGAACCTACGACGTCACGCGCCTGCTGGAGGAACGATCGGTGCTCGCCGTCGTGCTCGGCAACGGCTGGTACCGAGGGCGTCTCGGCTGGGACGGCGGAGGGGCGCGCTACGGCGACCGGCTCGGTGTGATCGCGCAGCTCGAGATCGATTTCGCCGACGGGCACAGCCAGCTCGTCGTCTCGGACTCGACGTGGACCGCGGGACCGTCGGAAGTCGTCGCGAACGATCTGTACGACGGCCAGACCATCGACGCCCGCCGGTACGACGACGCCTGGATGCTGACGGGACCGCCGCCCGCCGGCTGGGTCGCGGTCGAGGTGATCGACTTCGATCCCGCGCGGCTCACGCCGTACATCGGTCCGCCGGTGCGCCGGCAGGAGTCCCTTCGACCCGTCGCGATCTGGGAGTCACCGTCCGGGCGCACGCTCGTCGACTTCGGGCAGAACCTCGTCGGCTGGATCCGCGCGTCGGTGCGGGGCGAGCGCGGGCGCGAGATCACCATCCGTCACGCCGAAGTGCTCGAGGACGGCGAGCTCGGCACGGGCCCGTTGCGCTCCGCCGCCGCGACCGACCGGTTCGTGCTCAGCGGTGGCGACGACGTGTTCGAACCGGCGATGACCTTCCACGGCTTCCGTTACGCGGAGGTCGGCGGCTGGCCGGGATCACTGCCGGCGGGCGCGCTCGAGGCAGTCGTCGTGCATTCGGATCTGCGGCGCATCGGGCACTTCGAGTGCTCGGACGCGCTCGTGAACCAGCTGCACCGCAATGTCGTCTGGGGCATGCGCGGCAACTTCCTCGACGTCCCGACCGACTGTCCGCAACGCGACGAACGGCTCGGTTGGACCGGCGACCTCGCAGTGTTCGCGCCGACCGCCGCGTTCCTGTACGACGTGCAGTCGTTCCTCTCCGATTGGCTCGTCGACCTCGCCGCGGAGCAGTCCGCGAGCGACGGGCGCGTCCCGTTCGTGATCCCCGACGTCATCAAGTTCTTCACGGTGGGCGGTCTCCCGCAAGTGGATACGGCCATCTGGGGCGATGCCGCGGTCTGGGTGCCGTGGGCGTTGTGGCAGGCCTATGGTGATCGCGCCGTGCTCGAAGCCCAGTACGAGTCGATGGCGGCGCGCGTGCGACACGCGGCATCGCTCACATCGTCCTCCGGGCTGTGGAACCAAGGCTTCCAATTCGGCGACTGGCTCGACCCCGACGCGCCCCCCGAGCAGGCGTGGAACGCCAAGGCGCACCCGGGCGTCGTCGCGACGGCGTGCCTGGCCCGTAGCGCGCACATCGTCGCGGAGACGGCACGCCTGCTCGGGCATTCCGCGGATGCCGCCGAGTTCGCCGCGCTCGACGACCGCACCCGAGCCGCGTTCCGCCAGCACTACGTCGACGACGACGGCCTGATCAAGAGCGACGCGCCGACCGTCTACTCGCTCGCGATCGCGTTCGGCCTCCTCGAATCCGACCTGCAGCAACGCGCCGGCGACCGGCTTGCCATGCTCGTCGCCGCGAACGGCTACCGCATCTCGACGGGCTTCGCCGGGACGCCGTACATCTGCGACGCGCTCACGATGACGGGACACGTCGACGTCGCATATCGATTGTTGCTGCAACGCGACTGCCCGTCGTGGCTGTACCCCGTGCTGATGGGCGCGACGACGATCTGGGAGCGCTGGGATTCCATGCTCCCCGACGGAACGATCAACACCGACGGCATGACGAGCTTCAACCACTACGCGCTCGGTGCGGTCGCCGACTGGATCCATCGCACCGTCGGCGGCATCGCGCCGCTCGAACCCGGCTACGCACGCGTCCTCGTTGCGCCCCAGCCGGGCGGCGGGATCACGTCGGCGGCGACGAGCCTCGAGACGCCGCACGGTCTCGTGTCGGTCGAGTGGCGCATCGACGACGGTGAGATCTCCGTGACGACGACACTTCCCGGCGGGGTGACGGGGCTGCTCGCCCGGCCCGGTCGCGAGTCCGTCGAGCTCGGTCCTGGAACCTCAACGCACCCGTGACGCGGGGCGCGGGGTCGGGAACGTGACGCGCCGCACCCACTGCTCGACTTCCTCGGTGCGATCGTCCGCCGCGTAGAGGTCGGCCAGGGCCTCGTGGATCTCGGCGGACCGCTCGTGGCGGTGCATCGCGCGGATGTGCGCGGGACGGTTCCGCGCCCACACCTCGACGAGCTGCCGCTCCTCCTCGGCCAGGCGCCGCTCGCGCTGCGCAAGGAGGCGCTCCCGCTCGACTCCGCCGCTCATAGGCGAATTATCTCGCTCCCGGCGCCGGCGTTGGCGGACCGTCGCCGGGTGCGCCGCGTCTCGACGCTTTTTCGCCCGCCCTTCAGGTCGGCTGTTCGCTGTCGGTCGTGGACGCGCGCAGCCCGCGCGTCACGAGGTCGAGGAAGATGCCGAACAACCTCGCGGCGTCGGCGTCGATCATCGCCGCCTGCGCGAACCCGTCGGAGGCAGTCCCGAGGATGGCCGCGACGTCGTCGGCCGGTATGGGCAACGTCTGACCCGTCTCGGTCGTGCGCTGCGTGATGTAGTCGGCGATCGCTCGTACGTTGGCGCGTCCGAACTCGCGTGCTCGCTCGCGCTGCTCCGGATGTCGCATGGCGTGGAGCAGGAACTCCAGCATCACCAGCCGGAACTCGGTGTCGCGCTCGA
>DATMUX010000371.1:0-6937 GCA_035563695.1 Acidimicrobiia bacterium | reverse complement strand
AAACCCCGCAGCAGATCGTCGACCGTGTCCTGCAACTTCCCGAGGGCACGCGGTTCCAGGTGCTCGCACCCGTCGTGCGCGGCCGGAAGGGTGAGTACCACGGGCTGCTCGACGAGCTCGCGGGTCAGGGTTTCACGCGCGCCCGGGTCGACGGTGAGCTCGTCGATCTCCCCGCGAAGCTCAAGCTCGAACGCTACGAGCAGCACACGATCGAGGTGGTCGTCGACCGGTTGGTGCGGCGCTCCGGGATCGAGCGCCGGCTCACCGATTCGCTCGAGACCGCGTTGAAGCTCGCCGAGGGTGTCGCCGAGGTGGAGATCGTCCCGCGCGACGACCCGGCGGAGGAGCCCGAGATCCTCACCTTCTCCGAGCACCTGGCGTGTTCACACTGCGGCCTGTCGTTCGAGGAGCTCGCGCCCCGCAACTTCTCGTTCAACTCGCCGTACGGAGCCTGCGAGGAGTGCGACGGTCTGGGCACGCGCTTCCAGGTCGATCCGGAGCTCGTGATCTCCGACGACGACCTGTCGATCGACGAGGGTGCGATCCAACCGTGGTCGGGGTTCCGCGGCGAGTACTTCAAGCGCGTGCTGGTCGCGGTGGGCGACGCGTACGGCTTCTCGACGGCGACACCGTGGAAGAAGCTCAAGGCCGCGGCCAAGAAGGTGATCCTGTACGGCACCGGCGGCACGCAGGTCACGGTGCGCTACAAGAACCGTTACGGGCGCCAGCGCTCGTACGCGACGCGCTACGAAGGCGTCATTCCCTGGGTCGAGCGCCGCCACACGGAATCGGAGTCCGATCGTGTGCGCGAAGTCATCGAGGGCTACATGCGGCTGGTGCCGTGCCCGGCATGCAAGGGCGCGCGGCTGCGGCCTGCGTCGCTCGCGGTCAAGATCGGCGGCAAGAACATCTACGAGGTCGGCGAGCTGTCGATCCGCGGTTCGGCCGAGTTCTTCCGCACGGTCGAGCTCAGTGAGCGCGACCGCATGATCGCCGAACGGGTCTTCAAGGAGGTGCTCGAGCGCCTGCAGTTCATGCTCGACGTCGGTCTCGACTACCTCACGCTGAACCGGTCGTCGGGCACCCTGGCCGGGGGAGAGGCGCAGCGGATCCGGCTCGCCTCGCAGATCGGCAGCGGCCTCGTCGGGGTCCTCTACGTGCTCGACGAGCCGTCGATCGGGTTGCATCAACGCGACAACCAGCGCCTGATCGAGACGCTGCTGCGCCTGCGCAACCTCGGCAACACCGTGATCGTCGTCGAGCACGACGAGGAGACGATCCGCGTCGCCGATCACGTCGTCGACATCGGACCGGGCGCGGGGGAGCACGGCGGCGACATCATCGTCTCGGGCCCGGTGAAGGACGTACTGCGTGCGAAGCAGTCGGTCACGGGGCAGTACCTCTCGGGGAAGCGCAAGATCGACGTGCCCAAGCTGCGGCGCGAGCCGGGCGACGACTGGCTGGCCGTGCGCGGTGCGCGCGAGCACAACCTGCGCGACATCGACGTCGAGCTGCCGCTCGGGTGCTTCGTCGGGGTAACCGGTGTGAGCGGCAGCGGCAAGAGCACGCTGGTCGGCGACATCCTGCACCCGGCGCTCATGCAGAAGATCTACCGCTCGCGCGAGGTGCCGGGTCGCCACAAGAAGATCGAGGGCACCGAGCACCTCGACAAGGTGATCAACATCGACCAGTCGCCGATCGGTCGCACACCGCGTTCCAACCCCGCGACCTACACGGGCGTGTTCGACAAGATCCGGACGCTGTTCGCCAGCACGCAGGAAGCGAAGATCCGTGGCTACCAGCCTGGGCGGTTCTCGTTCAACGTGAAGGGCGGCCGCTGCGAGGCGTGCCAGGGCGACGGCACGATCAAGATCGAGATGCACTTCCTTCCCGACGTGTACGTGCCGTGCGAGGTGTGCAAGGGCGCGCGCTACAACCGCGACACGCTCGACATCACGTGGAAGAACAAGAGCATCGCCGACGTGCTCGACATGCCCGCCGAAGAGGCATTGGAGTTCTTCGCCAACCAGCCGCCGATCGCGCGCCAGCTGCAGACACTCGTCGACGTCGGTCTCGGGTATGTGCGGCTCGGCCAACCTGCGCCCACGCTCTCGGGGGGCGAGGCCCAGCGGGTGAAGCTCTCGACGGAGCTCGGCAAGCGCGCGACCGGCCGGACGATCTACATCCTCGACGAGCCGACCACCGGGCTCCACTTCGAGGACGTGCGGCGCCTGCTGCACGTGCTGCAGCGCCTCGTCGACGCGGGCAACACGGTGCTCGTGATCGAGCACAATCTCGACGTAATCAAGTCGGCCGACTGGATCATCGATCTCGGACCCGAAGGCGGCTCCGGGGGCGGAGCGGTCGTGGCCGAGGGCTCGCCGGAGCAGATCGCCAAGGCGCCCGAGAGTCACACCGGCCGGTTCCTCGCGCCGCTGCTCGGCATCACGCGGTGAGCCCGTCCGATCCCGAGTTATGGGAGAAGCATGCGGGCTGGTGGCAGGACGGTTTCACCGCGGGCGCCGATCCGGAGTACGAGGAGCAGATCCTGCCCCTCGCCCGGGAGTGTCTCGCCGGCGCGACGCGCGTTCTCGACGTCGGCACGGGGGAGGGTCAGCTCGCGCGCATGGTCGCGGCGAGCGGGGCACCGCTCGTCGCCGGCATCGACCCGACCCTCGCGCAACTTCGCGTCGCGGCGGCGCGAGCCGGGGGCGTCGCCTACGCGCGCGCCAATGCCGACGCGCTGCCGTTCCGCGACGCGTCGTTCGACGCAGTGGTCGTCTGTCTGGTGTTCGAGCACATCGCCGACCACCGGCCGGCGATCGCCGAGATCGCACGCGTGCTCGCGCCGGACGGTCGCTTCGTGTTCTTCTTGAACCATCCGCTGTTGCAGGCGCCCGACAGCGGATGGGTGATCGACCACGTCCTCGACGAGCAGTACTGGCGCATCGGTCCGTATCTCGTCGAAGACGTCACGATCGAAGAGCTCGCACCCGGTGTGGAGCTGCCGTTCGTCCACCGGCCGCTGTCGCAGTACGTCAATGCGATGGCGTCGCGGGGCCTGCTCATCGAGCGGATGGAGGAGCCGATGCCCCCCGAAGGGTTCCTCGCCAAGGCCCAGGAGTACCGCGACGCCGCGACGATCCCGCGCCTGTTGTTGATGGTGGCCCGCAAGGTGCCCAGGTGAGCTACGTGATGTCGAGCATCCGCTGGAGGGCGACGCGCGCCCACTCGGCGGTGTCGGGATCGACGACGATGTGATTCACGACCTCGCCCGCGACGAGCCGTTCGAGGACCCACGCGAGGTGGGGTGCGTCGATGCGGAACATGGTCGAGCACGGGCAGATCAACGGGTCGAGCGTGAACACGGTCTTGTCGGGGTGCTCGCGGGCGAGGCGCTGCACCATGTGGACCTCGGTGCCGATCGCGATCGTCGCGCCCGGCGCGGCGGCGCGTACCCACTCCTGGATCCGCTCGGTCGAGCCGACCCGGTCGGCGAGCTCGACGACGTCGTGCGCGCACTCCGGATGCACGATCACCTCGACACCGGGGTGGTCGACTCGCGCCGCGCGCACGTGCTCGGGGCGGAAGCGTTGGTGCACCGAGCAATGCCCCTTCCAGAGCAGCAGCGTCGCGTCCTTGACGTTGCGTTCCTCGAGACCGCCGAGGTCGGCGCGCGGGTTCCACACGGCCATGTCGGCTTCCGTGTACCCCATCATGTAGCCCGTGTTACGGCCGAGGTGTTGGTCGGGGAAGAACAACACCTTGTCGCCCCGGGCAAGTGCCCATTCGAGGACGGCGCGCGCGTTCGACGACGTGCACACCGCGCCACCGTGGCGTCCGACGAACGCCTTCAGCGCGGCCGAGGAGTTCATGTACGTGACCGGAACGACGCGCTCGATCGCGGTGACGGCGCCGATCTCGTCCCACGCTTCCTCGACCTGGTCGAGGTCGGCCATGTCGGCCATCGAACACCCGGCGTTGAGGTCGGGCAGGATGACGCGCTGCCGGTCGGAGGTGAGCACGTCGGCGGACTCGGCCATGAAGTGCACGCCGCAGAACACGATGTCTGTGGCGCGGTGATCGTCCGCCGCGAAGCGGGCCAGCTTGAACGAGTCGCCGACCGCATCGGCCCAACGGATCACCTCGTCCCGCTGGTAGTGGTGCCCGAGGATCACGAGGCGGTCGCCGAGCGAGCGCTTGGCGTCACCGATGCGCTCGACGAGCTCGTCGTCGGTCGCGAGGGTGTAGTCGTCGGGCAGCGGAGCCTGAAGTCGCAGCATGTTCGGGGCCTCCCCGTTTCGGGGTAGCTCCTCGTCGGCCGGCGGGTGGCAGCCCGGTCGCCAGCACCGCGGGGTTGTCGGCCTCGGAGCTCGGTATGTCACGCCGGATACCGGGCCGGCGTGCTGCCCACCATAACACTCATGTCGAGCAAAAGCATCCCGCTCGCCCGAGGGGACGGGCTCGGCGACGGGACCCTTTCACGGGGGTGTCGGTCCGGGGGCATCCCCGGAGTGGCCGGGCACCGCTCAACCGCGGACCGACGGTCTGCCGATCCGATGACATGCGAACCGACGAGCGCGCCGCACCCGAGGTCGACATCCGCCCGGCGCACCTGGCCCTCCAGGTGCCGATCGTGGGATGCATCGGGGTCTTCGCGCTCGTCCTCGGCCTCGCCGACCTGGCGCGGGGCACGTTGCTCGGGCTGCCGTGCGTGGGGGCGGGCGTGTTCGCGCTGCGCACCCTGTGGATGCGCTGCTGGACGGAGGGCGACATCCTCACGAACCGCGGCTACTTCGCGACGGCCGAGTGGCCGCGGGCCGAGATCTCGGGATTCGAGGTACGGGACCATCCGGTGTTGGGCCGGACCCGCGTGATCGCCGTGAAGCTGCGGGACGGGCGCATCGCCCCCTTGAACGTGGCGCACCACCCGTGGCGGGCAGCGGGACCGACCGCCCGCGGCGAGCAGCGCCTCCAGGAGCTGTGCGCACGCCTCGACGCCTGGCGCGGCGGAGGCGCCGATGACGGCGCAGCGACCCGCGACAATGGAGCGTGGTCTCCCGCCCCGAGCCCGGCAGCATCCCCGACGCCCCCGGCTCCTACCAGTTCCTCGACACCCAGGGACGGGTGATCTACGTCGGGAAGGCCAAGAGCCTGCGCAGCCGCCTGTCGAACTACTTCGTCGATCCCGACCTGCTGCACGAACGGACGCGTCAGATGGTGCTGACCGCGGAGACCGTCGAGTGGATCGTCGCCAAGAACGAGGTCGAGGCCTTCTTCTTGGAGTTCAACCTCATCAAGCAGCACAAGCCGCGCTTCAACATCCGCCTGAAGGACGACAAGAGCTACCCCTTCATCAAGGTGACGCTGGCCGACGAGTTCCCGCGGATCGAGCGCACCCGCAAGCTGCCCGCCGATGGGAGCCGCTACTTCGGCCCCTACGCGTCGGCCAGCAGCGTCGACGCCGCGATGGACCTGATCCGGCGGCTCTTCCCGTTCCGGACCTGCACTATCGACATCCACGAGGGGCAGCGGGCGCTTCCGCGTCCCTGCCTGCTCTACGACATAAAGCGCTGCCAGGGTCCCTGCATCGAGGCTATCGATCGTGCCTCCTACCGGCGCGAGATCGACCAGGTGATGCTCTTCCTGGAGGGGCGTCACGACGTCGTTTCGCGCCAGCTCACACGCGAGATGACGGAGGCCTCGACGGCACTCGACTACGAACGTGCCGCCGACCTGCGGGACCAGCTTCGGGCGATCGAGCGCACCACCGAGAGCCAGAAGATGGCCGCCTTTGCCCGGACGCAGCAGGACGTGCTCGGACTTGCGCGGAGCGACGCGGAAGCGGCCGTGCAGCTGTTCGTGATCCGCGACGGTCGCATGATCGGGCGAGACGTCTTCCCGCTCCGCGCCGTCTCCGGGCTGCCCGACGAAGAGGTGCTCGGCGCCTTCGTGCGGCAGTACTATGCGGCCTCCGGTATGGTGCCGCCGAGGATCCTGGTCCCCTACCTTCCCGCCGAAGTCGACGAGCTGACTGCGTTCCTGGCCGAGCGGCGGGGCGGAGCCGTCGCCTTCGCCGTCCCGCGTCGCGGCGAGAAGCGGGACCTCGTGGACCTGGCCGCGCGCAACGCAGCCGAGGCGCTCGCACGCGAGCAGACCCGGCGGATGGCCGACCAGGGCCAGGCGCTGGTCGCGCTTGGCGAGCTGGCCGACGCGCTCGGCCTGCCGGCGCCGCCGCAGCGCATCGAGGGATACGACATCAGCAACATCCAGGGCACCGACGCCGTCGGGAGCATGGTCGTCTTCGAGGACGGCCGCCCCGCGCCGAGCCGCTATCGGCGCTTCCGCATCCGCACGGTCGTCGGCGCGAACGACTTCGCCAGTCACCAGGAGGTGCTGCGGCGTCGCTTCCGCCGCATCGCCGTCGGGACGGAGGTGGACGAGTCGATCCGCTGGAGCGCACCGGACCTGGTGGTGATCGATGGGGGCAAGGGCCAGGTCGCCGCCGCCCGCGAGGTGCTAGAGGAGCTTGGACAGCACGACCTGCCCCTGGTCGGGATCGCCAAGGAGCGCGAGGAGCTGTTCGTGCCGGGGGCCCGGGAGCCGATCGTGCTTCCAGCCTCTTCGCCTGGCCTCTACCTGCTCCAGCGGGTCCGCGACGAGTCACACCGCTTCGCGATCACGTACCATCGGTCGCTCCGCGGGCGCCGGCAGACGCGCTCGGCCCTGGACGCGATCCCCGGCGTGGGCCCGAAACGGAAGCGGGCGCTCCTGCGGGCATTCGGCTCGGTCCGCGGGGTCCGCGAGGCCGCCATGGACGAGATCGCGGCCGTGCCGGGGATCGGGCATGCACTGGCAGCCGGGATCAAGGAGGCGCTCACAGTCTGACCGGCGGTCCGGGTCGACGGCGCGGGCCGGGACCTTGCCGGCGGCGGCC
>DATMUX010000370.1:0-3923 GCA_035563695.1 Acidimicrobiia bacterium | reverse complement strand
CGGCTCGACCTGCAGGGCCCACGCGACGAGCTGCGCGAGCTCGCCGACACCTTCGACGAGATGCTCGACCGCCTCGATGCGGCGTTCGCGAGTCAACAACGGTTCGTCGCCAACGCCTCCCACGAGCTGCGCACGCCGCTGACCGTCATGCACACGGCCATCGACGTCGCGCTCGCGAAGCCCGATCCCACCGTCGAGCAGCTCACGGCCACCGCGGCCTCGGTCCGGGCGACGCTCGCCGATGCGGAGCGGTTGATCGACGCGCTGTTGACGCTGGCTCGCAGCGAGCAACAACCGGCGGCGCGCGAGCCGGTCGATCTCTCCGTCTGCGTCGAGGACGCGCTCGACGACGCGTCCGCCCGCATCGCGGAACGCGGGTTGCTCGTCGACTCGATGCTCCAGCCCGCGTCGACGATCGGTGATCGCGTGCTCCTCGAGCGTTGCGTCGCCAACCTCGTCGACAACGCGATCCGCTACAACGTCGCGGGCGGGACCATCCGCATCGCGACGCGGGTCGACGACGGCCAGGCCGTGCTCACGATCGCGAACGACGGTCAGGTGGTGCCGCGTGAACGCGTCGCCGAGCTCTTCGAGCCCTTCCAGCGACTCGACGCGCGCACGCAACACGACGGCGGCGTCGGGCTCGGCCTCTCGATCGTGCGCGCCGTGACCGATGCGCACGACGGTCGCGTCGACGCCGGCGCGCTCGATGCCGGCGGCCTGGAGATCACCGTGCGCCTGCCCAAGGAGACGGACGCACCCGCGCCGGTGTCATGACCGAAGGGGTGCGCGCAACACCGTCCAGCCGGCCGGGCCGATGTCGACCGAGAGCTCCCACAGCCCGGTGGCGGCATCGAACGACACCGGCACCGTGCGCTCGCGCGTCGCCGGCGACCAGCTTCGGAACGTCGGCACCGTCCGTGCCCACCCCACGACGGTGACGCGCTCCCCCGCGCCCAGAATCGTCGTGGTAACGCCGCGCTCGTCGACGACGACGTCGGCGACGCGCGCGTCGCCCGCCGTCGCGTAGAGGTTCGGGTCGCCGACGACCGCCAGGTCGCCGTCGAGGACCGGTGCGACGACGCGGTAGTCCCAGCCGGAGGGTTCGAGCGCGACGTCGTACCCACCGCCCCGCGCCAACCGCTCGATACGGCGCGCGCGCCAGTCGTAGACGACCACCTCGTCGGTATCGGGCCGGTCCGAGCCGAGATCGGTCAGCGCGACCCGAGTGCTCGCGGGCTGACGGTCGGCGGTGACGTTGCCGGTGACGGCGTAACCCCACCGCCCGGCGGAGTGTTGCGTGTGCGCGCTCCCGACGAGCAGCGCGGCCGACCACACGGGCGCGCCATACACCGAACGGTCGGTCGCGGCGATCGGCACGTCGGGCCGCACGAGCACCCCGTCGGCCCGGCACGTGCGCCGCACGAGGTCGACGTCGGCCGTGCCCGCGCGGTCGCCGATTCCCACGGGTCCCGCCGAAAGCGCCGACAGCAACGCCTCGACCTCGCGCTCGGCAAACTCCGGCGCGGCGCGGAACACGTCCTTGTACGGCCAGAGCCCGAGCGCACGCGCCATGACGTTGGTGTGCAGGAACCATGCCCAGAGCAGCTCGGGGCCGACCAAATAGCCGTGGTCGCCGCTCGTGCGGATCGACGTGACGTTATGCAGCTCCGACGCGAACGCGAAGTCGGCGGGCGAGGCCATGCACCACTGCGCGTGCAGGTTCCGCGCACCGAGCGCGTCGTCGAGAGCCCGCTGCCACGCGGCTGCCCGGCCGCACGCGCGCAGCGCCCGCACGCCGAGGTAGCACTCGATGAGCCAGTCGTGCTCGAACACGTCGACGCCCCATGCGACCGCCTGGTCGAGCAGGCGCTCGTACAGCTCCGGACCCTGCGGGTGCGCGCGGTCGCCGTCGACCCAGAGCGGGAACTCCTCGCCGTACGGCGACTGCGACGAGAGATGCCGGCAGTGCGCCACGAGCGGGCGCCGGCCGAGACGGGCGCGCAGATCGGCGATCCCGCCCGGCAGCACGTCGGCGCGCGGCTCCCAGCGGATCATCCCGCTCGGCGGCACGACCCAGTCGTCGGTGTCGAACGGTCGCAGGACCTCGTGCGGATACCACCACGAGTCGAGCTGTACCGCGCCCACGGGCAGGCCCCGCGCTTCGAGATCGTCGACGGCGGCGACGATGCTCGACGCGGGATCGTGGCGCGGTTCGGTGCGATACCAGTACGCGCTGCCGTTATCGGTCCAGTACGAGACGCGCGTCGACAGTGTGTCGGAGTCGCGACGCGGCGCGTCGACGCCGGACGCCGCGCGCAACAGGCGCGCCCATGTCGCGAAGCACTCGCGGGCGCCGTGGCCCGCGACGACCGCGAGCTCGGTCGCGTAGCCGGCGGGGACGGCGCCGATGTCACCGTGCCAGCCGGCGCGCAGCCCGAGATCGGCCTGCGCGTCGCCGGGCGGCGGCACCGCGATGATCTGATCGTGCGGGCCGGTGAGCGGCGCGAGGAGCACCGTTCTCCCGTCGGGCGCGGTGAGGCCGAGCGGCATCACCACCGCCGGCCGGAAGGGCAGCAGTCGCCACTGCGCCATCGCGGCGTCGCTGAAGACCGGAAGCGCGAACTCCGTGTACTGATGGCCGAAGGCGCGCACGCCCGCGGGCGCGCCGCCGTTGCTCCGCAACGCCGGTTCGAACTGCACCGCAACCCACGGCGTCGCGAAGTCGCCGGTGGTCATGTCGCGGCGCGCCGTGAGCGCCTCGAGCCGGAAGACGAGGACGGGCTCGTCGGCGCACGCGCGCAGCGACGCCTGCACCCGATCGCCGTCGGCTGTCAGGACGCCGGACGGATCCACGCGCCACCCCGCCGGCGCGATGTCGACGCCCGCGAGCCGGGCCGGTCCGAACCAATCGGGCTCGCCCCAGCCGATGCGCACGCGGGCGTGCTCGTCGAGGCGGACCTGCAGTGGTCCTGCGGCGGCAACCACGTCGGTGTCCACGCGGCCGGGCAGCCTACGGGTTACAGCCGCACGCGCGGGTTGGAGAGCCGGGGTTGCGCGCGCCGCCACGGGCCCGGGAACCCCGCGCCGGGCACGACCTGGAACGCCGCGAGCTCGGGCGAGCGCACCGCACCGGTGCGTTGCAGCCCGAACCAGATGGCGAACGTGTCGCGCTCGTACTGGACCGGGTGCACCGCGCCGAGGCGGAGAGCGCGGCCGTCGGGAAAGCGCAGCCTCTCGCCGGTGTCGTAGCGCTCGCCGTCGAGTATCGACTCCGCGATCGCCTCCAGGATCGACGCCGCCGGGTCGGGCGGACCCCCGCCATGATCAGCTCGGGGTGGCGGGCGCTGTCCATGAGTCCGGCCGTGTAGACCCAACCCACTGCGCCGCCGAGCGCCTCGACGCCCTGCAACGCGTAGCCGTACTCGGCGACACGCGCGGCCCGGCCCGCCAGCATGTCTTCGAAGGTTCGTCCATCACAGATTTCGCACATGGGACGATCGTGACAGACGGGTGAGACAGTAACGAATGGGTTGCGTATCGAACATGTGTTCGGTAACATGACATCGTGGGGAGTGAAGCGAGTGCTATCGCACGGTTGATCGCCGCGCTCGACGAGCTGGCGGCGCAGGCGGTGGCGGGGCGGCCGCTGCGCGACGAGCTGCTCGCGCTCGACGCGGCACGGGCGCGTCTCGATGCGCAGGTCGCGCGTCGATTGCACGCGTTCGACGCGTCACTGGAATGGGCCGCGGAGGGCGCGCATTCGGCGGCGGCGTTCCTCGTCGCGCGCACGCGTTGCGCACGGGCCGATGCGCATCGTTGCGTTCGGGTCGCGCACGAGCTGGCGGATCTCGACGACACCTTCGCGGCCTGGGCCGCCGGCGCCGTGACGACGCGCCACGTGGAGGTCATGGCCCGCGCCC
>DATMUX010000369.1:0-4280 GCA_035563695.1 Acidimicrobiia bacterium | reverse complement strand
AGGGTGTCGCGTACCACGCGCACGAGCTCGGCGTCGCGGCCACGATCGTCATGCCGGCCGACACGCCGTTCACGAAGGTCGCGAACACGGCCCACCACGGCGCACGGGTCGTGCTCGAAGGCGCCGGCTACGCGGAGTCGTTCGCGCACGCGCAGCACCTCGCCGACGAGACGGGCGCCACCCTCGTGCCCGCGTTCGACGATCCGCTGGTGATCGCGGGCCAGGGCACGATCGGGCTCGAGCTGCTCGAGCAGGCTCCGCGCGTCGACACGATCGTGGTGCCCGTCGGGGGCGGCGGCCTGATCTCCGGCATCGCCGTCGCGGTGAAGGCGCGCGCACCGGAAACTCGGGTCGTCGGCGTGCAGGTCGAGGGGTATCCCGGGATGTTGCACGTGCTCGGGAAGGCGGGCCCCGCGCCCGGTGGCCCGACGATCGCCGAGGGCATCGCCGTTACCGAGCCCGGCGCGCTGACGCGCGCGATCGTGCGCGAGCTCGTGGACGATCTCGTGGTCGTGTCGGAGCAGCGCGTCGAGGAAGCGATCGCGCTCGGCGTCGAGATCGAGAAGACCGTGCTCGAGGGTGCGGGGGCGGCCGGGCTCGCGGCGCTGCTGCAGCACCCCGACCGATTCCGTGGACACACCGTCGGCGTGGTCCTGTCCGGCGGCAACATCGACGCGCGGGTGCTGACGTCGGTATTGCTGCGGGCTCTGGCCCGGTCGGGGCGGCTCGTGCGGCTCCGCATCGAGGTTCCCGATCGGCCGGGTGTCCTCGCCGCCGTCGCCGAGGTGATCGGCGAGCGGCGGGCGAACATCGTCGACGTGGCGCACCGACGGGATCTGCCGGGCGTGGCCCTGAAGAGCGCGCTGCTCGAGGTCTCGATCGAGACACGCGATCGGGGGCACGCCGACGAGATCGTCGGGGCCCTCGAAGCCGAGGGCTTTCCCGTCGAGGTCGCGTGACCGTATTGTCTGACCTTCGACCCGGGAGGATGCAGGTGCGCAGGTTCATGGTTCTCGCAGTAGCGGCGGCATTGACGGCAAGCGCTGCGGCGTGCGGCAGCAGCAGCAAGTCGAGCTCGTCGGGCAGCGCGACCACGGTCGCGGGCGGCGGCGCGCTGGCGTCGAAGCTGCCGGCCGACATCCAATCGAGCAAGCTGATCAAGATCGGCTCCGACATCGAGTACGCACCGATCGAGTTCTTCAAGGAAGGTACCCAGCAGGCCCAGGGCGTCGACTACGACATCGCGCAGGCGCTCGGCGGGCAGCTGGGCACGAAGATCACGTTCGTCGACGACACCGACTTCGCCGGCATCATCACCGCGCTGCAAGCCGGCCGGTTCGACGTCGTGATGTCAGCCATGAACGACACGGCCGAGCGGCGGGCCAAGGGCGTCGACTTCGTCGACTACTTCAAGGCTGGAAGCTCGATCCTGGTGGCCAAGGGCAACCCGAACAACATCAAGACGCTCGACGATCTTTGCGGGCACACGGTGGCGGTGCAGCAGGGCACGGTCCAGGACACCGACATCCTCACGCCGCAGATCGGCAAGTGCAAGACCGCGGGCAAGGACCTCACCGTCTTGAAGTTCGAGAAGGACACCGACGCGCTGCAGCAGGTGAAGAACGGCCGGGCCGTCGCGAACGTCGAGGACTTCCCGGTCGCCTCCTACAACGCGCAGACGTCGGGCGGCGGCAACGACTTCCAGGTCGCGGGGAGCCAGGTCGGCGCGGTCGGCACGTACGGCATCGCCGTTCCGAAGAGCAACACGCAGCTGCGCGACGCGCTCCAAGCGGCCCTCAAGGCGATCATCGCCAACGGCACGTACAACCAGATCCTGCAGAAGTGGGACGTCACGGCGGGCGCCGACACGTCGGCGTCGATCAACGCCGGCTCGTAGTCATCGCGTGTAGCTCAGCGTGAGCTCGTCACAACCCGAAGCCATCAAGGCGGTCCCGGTACGCCACTGGGGCCGCTGGATCGGTGGCGTCCTCGTCGTGCTGCTGCTCGCATGGCTCGTCGAGTCGGCGCTCCGCGCGCATTTCATCGACTTCGGCGTCGTCAAGCAGTATCAGTTCAACCATCTGATCCTGAAGGGCCTGTGGGCGACGATCGTGCTCGCCGTGCTGGCGCAGAGCGTCGGCATCCTGCTCGGCGTTCTCGCCGCGGTGATGCGCCTGTCGAAGAACCCGGTATTCAATGTCGTCAGCTCGTTCTACATCTGGTTCTTCCGCGGCACGCCGGTGCTCGTGCAGCTCATCTTCTGGTACAACGGCCTGCCCCTCGTGTTCAAGCATCTTACGATCGCGATCCCGTTCACGAACGTCACGTTGTATTCCACGAGGATGACCGACTTCATGACCGCGTTCATGGCGGCGTTCCTCTGCCTGTCGATCAACGAGGGCGCGTACATGGCGGAGATCGTACGGGCCGGCATCATCGCGGTCGACGAGGGCCAAACGGAGGCCGCTCAAGCCCTCGGCATGACGAACAGCTTGACGATGCGCCGAATCGTTCTCCCGCAGGCGATGCGCGTGATCATCCCGCCGACCGGGAACGAGTTCATCTCGATGTTGAAGACGACATCGCTCGCGTCGGTCATCACCTACGGGGAGCTGCTGCGCCGCGCAGGCGACATCTACTCGACGAACCTCGAGGTCGTCCCGCTGCTCGTCGTCGTGAGCATCTGGTACCTGCTCCTCACGAGCATCGCGAGCATCGGCCAGTACTACATCGAACAGCACTACTCGCGCGGACGGACCCGCCAGACTCGCGAAGGCTTGACGCAACGGATCATCGCGTCGCTGCGAAAGAAGCCGCGGTTGTGACGGCGATGGTGAAGGCCGAGGCCGTGCACAAGCGCTTCGGGCGGCTCGAGGTGCTGCGCGGCATCGACCTCGATGTGGAGCCGGGCGAGGTGATGGTGCTCATCGGACCGTCGGGATCCGGCAAGTCGACCTTCCTGCGCTGCATCAACCATCTCGAGAAGATCAGCGCGGGGCGACTCTGGGTCGACGGAGAGCTCGTCGGCTACCGGCAGGATGGCGACAAGGTCTACGAGCTGCGCGACCAGGAGGTCGCGCGCAAGCGGGCCGAGATCGGCATGGTGTTCCAACACTTCAATCTCTTCCCGCACATGACCGCGCTCGAGAACGTGATCGAGGCGCCGGTGCGAGTGAAGAAGGTGTCGCGTGCCGCGGCTCAGGCAGAGGGGGCGACTCTGCTCGAACGGGTCGGCCTCGCCGACAAGGCCGACGCGCATCCGGCGCAGCTCTCCGGTGGTCAGCAACAACGCGTAGCAATCGCACGGGCGCTGGCGATGCACCCGAAGCTCATGCTGTTCGACGAGCCGACGAGCGCGCTCGACCCGGAGCTCGTCGGCGACGTGCTCGATGTGATGCGCCAGCTCGCCCGCGACGGCATGACCATGGTCGTCGTGACCCATGAGATGGGTTTCGCCCGCGAGGTGGGCGACCAAATGGTGTTCATGGACGGCGGTGTGATCGTGGAGCAAGGTGTGCCCCGCGACGTCATCACGGCACCGCGCCACGAGCGCACCCGCGCGTTCCTCTCGAAGGTGCTGTGAGCGTCCTCGTACGCCTCGCACAACCGGGCGAGTACGAGCTCGTCGGCAAGCTCACCGTACGGGCGTACGACACGCTCGCCGTCGACCATCTGTGGGGCGGGTACGACGCCGACATCCTCGACACCTCGAGCAGGGCCGAGCACAGCGAGGTGCTTGTCGCAGTGGTCGACGACCATGTCGTCGGCTCGGTCACCTATGTCGGCGACGAGTCGTCGCCATGGAGCGAGTGGACCGAGCCCGGCGAAGCCCAGTTCCGCCTCCTCGCCGTCGCGCCCGAGGCGCGGGGCCGCGGTATCGGAGAGGCGCTCGTGCGCGCGTGCCTGGAGCGGGCGCGCGACACCGGTCGCACCGTCGTCATCCACACGACGCCGTGGATGCCCGCGGCGCGCGCCATGTACGAACGGCTCGGCTTGCCGAGCCTTGAGAAATCGCACCCCAACTGTTCCCGACGGCCGCTGCATGATGGCTTCGGAGCCTCATCCGAGCAAGTTCGAGTTCCATCAGGTACCCGTGGGCGTGACCGGTCGACGACGCGGCGATCGATCCGTTCTGCGTCTACGCGACGGGTCTCGCGGATCGGTCATGGGACGCGACGATCCTCGCGGATCACTTCCACGCGATCGCGTGGCGAACATGACGATCGATGACGTGGGGCACCGAGTGACCGGCGTTCCGGTGGCGCCGGTCGTGGCAGCTC
>DATMUX010000368.1:0-7630 GCA_035563695.1 Acidimicrobiia bacterium | reverse complement strand
CGTCGAACCCGCCGCTGTACCGATCGACCTGCGTGAACGCGTGGAGGAACGAGTTGGTCGTCGTCGCCCCGACGACGAGGTTGAACACGACGATCGTGAACATCGCGAGCGTCATGCCCGTCCGCAGCCGGGTACGCAGCGGGTACGCCATCGAGATGCGCAGCACGCTCGTCAGCGCGCGGATGCGACCGAACGCCCACATCCCGAACCCGAGCAGCACGTCGGCGTTGTAGATCACCGTCCACGTCGCACCGACGACGATGAGCAGGCCGCCGACGACCCAGAGGGTGAAGTCCATCTGCGCGCCGGGCACGAGCTGCTCGATCGTCCGGAACGGCAGGAGCCACAGCACGACGATGCCGAGGCCTCCGAATGTGTACGACACGCGATCGGGAACGCGCAGGATGCGCAGCAGCGGTACGAGGCCGACGATGACCAGCGAGACGCCGAGCATGAACGGCATCGCCTGCTGTCCCGAACGCCCGGAGACCGCAAACAGCGCGCCGAGCAGCACCACGAGCGAGCCGGTGAGAATGCTGCGGCGGCGCCGCGGCCGCCGGCGAGGATCGGGAAGATTGCGGATCGCGGTCACGATGTTCACGACGCTCACGCGCCACGCCGACAGCGCCACGATGACGAGCGTGAGCAGCACACCGATGGTGTACGCGACCGCGAGGCTCTGCCAGCGCACCGAGTACACGATGTCGAGCGACGGCGCGCTCTGCGCGAAGGCGCGCCCGACCCCGGTCACCATCGCGAAGGAGACGCCCACGCCGAGGAGCGCGCCGAGCGCGGCGGCGGCGACGTCGTAGACGGTGCCCTCGAACAGGAACGTCTCGACGAGATGGCCGCGCCGGGTCCCGATGGCGCGCGCGACGCCCATCTCGGTGCGGCGCTCGGCCGCGAGCATCACGAAGATCAAGAAGATCAGCAGGATTCCGGCCGCGACCGAGAAGCTGCCGAAGGTGCTGAAGATCTGCATGAACGACTTGCCGGTGTCGTCCGCCTGCTGCAGGCCGTCGCGCTTCACCGGGCGCGCTTCGAGCCCGTGCGCGGCGAGCACCGGCCCGAGCCGGCGGGTGACGGCGTCGGTGAGCGCCACCCCGCCGGCTTCACCGCCCCGATTCGAGACGAGGATCTGCCGGACCTTGCCTTCGGCGCCGAGCGCCCGTTGCGCGGCCGCGAGCGGCATCAGTATGGAGGGTCCGTCGGTGCCGGTGCCCCGGTAGTCGACGATGTCCGCCACGCGCACCTTCGCGAGGTGGCTCCCGGCGAGCGCAACCACGGTGTCGCCGGCGCGCGCGTGGAGCTTGTCGGCGGCCCGGCGATCCAGGTAGACCGCGCCGGGTGTCAGATCGGCGAGCGACACCGGGCGTCCCGATGACCCGACGATCGTGCCGAACCCCGAGAGGCGGGCCGGATCGGCCGCGAAGACGCCGACGCGCGGCTCGGTGTGGCGGGAGGTGACATCCTGCACCGCGACCGTGTCGATGATCGCCGGCGCGACGCCGTCGACGAGCCCCGACCCGCTCAATGCGTGATCGACGTCGGCGAGCACGCGCTCGTCGAAGAGATCATTGCCCGTGCTCCCCGTGAGCTGGAAGATCGGCGACTGCTTCGCGGCGCGTACCGTGATCCACTCGTCGCTGCGCCCGAGGGTGCGCAGCACACTCGAGCGGATGGTGCGGCCCATCGTGTCGCCCGTCCCGAGCGCAGAGGCGATGATCGTCGTCGCGAGCATGAGACCGACGACGATCAACACACTGCGGCCTCGCCGGCGCGCGGCATTGCGCATTCCCAGCCGGAAGAACACGACGTTGCGGATCGCGAGCGTCGCGAGGATGCCGATGCCGAGCCCGACCACCGCGATCAGAACGATTGCCAGGGTGCCGATCGGGACTCCGAACATCTCCTGCATCGCACGTCAACCCGGCTGCGGCGCCACGTCCTCGGCGAAGACGACTTCGTACCGGTCGCGACCCGGAGGCGAGCGGAACAACGTCATGAAACGGCCGAGCTCCTCGGCGTAGAAGCTGTGATCGCCCTCGGCGCTCGCCTCGGCCTCGGTCTCCCACAGCGACATGAGCAGCCCCTTGCCCTCGGGACTCGCGAGCACCCACATGCCGCAGTACCCCGGTTGGGATCGGAGGCGTTCGAGGGTCTGGGTGCGGAACAGCATCAGCGCCTCGTCGATCGACGTGCGAACCGTGTCGATCTCAAGCAGCGTCACCCGCGCGAACATGATGGGCCTCCTCCGGGATCTGCTCCTCCACCACACGCCCGTCGAGCATGCGGACGATGCGATCGGTACGTCGACCGACGCCGATGTCGTGCGTGACCACGATGAACGTGAAGCCCCGCTCGACGTTCAACGTGCGCATCAACGACACGATCTCGTCGGCCATCTCGCTGTCGAGATCGCCGGTCGGCTCGTCGGCCCAGACGATCGCGGGATCGTTGACCAGCGCGCGCGCGATCGTCACGCGCTGGCGCTCGCCTCCCGACAATTCGTCGGGCTGATGGGCGGCCCGGTCGGCGAGGCCCACCAGCGCGAGCGCGTCGAGCGCGCGCCGGCGCGCCTCGCGCAGTGACACGCGCGCGACGAGGAGCGGCAGCTCGACGTTCTCGACCGCGCTCAGCACCGGCATCAGGTTGTAGAACTGGAACACGAAGCCCATTTGGCGCGCGCGGTAGTCGGTGCGCTCCCGGTCCGACATCGACGCGAGCGAGCGGCCGGCGATGCGGATGTCGCCACCGTCGATCGCGTCGAGGCCCGAGAGACAGTTCAGCAGCGTCGTCTTGCCGCAGCCGCTCGGGCCCATGATCGCGATCATCTCGCCCGAGCAGACCTCGAGATCGACTCCCTTCAGCGCATCCACCCGGACCGTGCCCGTGTCGTACACCTTGCACACGCCGAGGGCTTCCACGATGGGTGCTCGCACCACGGTTCCCCTCCCGGTCGACCGCACCATCACCAAGCGTGCGCCTCGGGGCACTACCCCCGGGAGGGTCCAACGGCCATTCGGCCCCGACACAAGGGCTCGAGCGCGCCCCGGAACGTCAGAGGGGCGTCAGCCGCGGACGTCGATCTCGCACGGACCTGCCAGCCACGCGTCGAGCGCCGAGACGGCACCTGCGTGGCCCTGGTCGACGAGGGTGTCGAACTTGTCGAAGTCGAGCAGGCTGACCCCGTCGAGCGCGGGCCGGATGTAACAGTCGCCGTGGTCGTCGTCGCCGAGCGAGCCGAGCTCGGTGAGGCGCATCAGGATGCGCGGCAGGCTGGTGAGGTTGTTCGGCGAACGTTGGCGCAGGCTCGTCGCGACGAACCTCCAGCCCGAGACGACGCCGTCGCGCGGCAGGGAGGCCGGCAGGAACTCGCGGCGCGCGCCGACGTCACTGGCGATCACGGTGAGCCCGGAATGCCGGGCGCGCAGTGGTGTGACCGGCAGGTTGTCGAGCATTCCGCCGTCGACGAGCACGTCGCCCGTGGCGTTGCGCATCGGAGGGAACAGCCCCGGCACCGAGAAGCTCGCGCGTACCGCGGCCCACGCTTCCCCCCGCTCGTGGACCTCGAGCGAGCCGCGCGTCAGGTTCGTCGAGACGCACAGGACGTTCAACCAGAGATCCTCGAGGTCGAGGCCGTCCGACCCGTCCTTGATCTTCTGGGTGACGCGTCCGCCCGAGGCGAACGAGACCGTCGGCAAGGTGATGTCGACCGGCGACTTCTCGACCACCGCCGCCCGGAGTTGGGCGGCGACCTCGTCGGGTGAATCGCCACGTGCAACCGCGCCTGCAACGATCGAACCGACGCTGGCACCGGCCACCGTGTCGATCGAGAGCTTGCGCTCCGCCATCGCCCGGAGGACGCCGATGTGCGCGATGCCGCGCGCTCCGCCGCCGCTGAACACCATCCCGGTGCCGCGGCCGGCGAGCAGCCGGGCGACGCGCTCGTAGTCGCCCGGCCGGTCGATGCGGACGTGATGGTGCCGCTGCACGTCGCGCTCGGCGAGCCACTGTCGTGTCCCGCGGGGGGCCGACGTCGACGGTTGGTGCAGCAGGACGAGCTCGGTGCGCGCCGCGACCGCCCCGTAGCACCGGCGGACCTCGTGCTCGACCGGACGGAGCGCCCGATCTCCGCGGGCAGACACGGCGAACACGACGAGGTCGGCGTGTTGCGTGCACTCGTCGGTCCACGCATCGAAGCTCGGCTCGCCGACATAGATGACCGCGTCGTTTGCTTCGAGCTGCTCGCGCCAGACCGCGCGCGTGAGCGCCGACGAGCGGTCGCCGATCTCGCGGCGAGCGTCGGCGGCATCGACGATCCGCACGGAGCCGACGATCGAGGCCAGGGCGCGACCGAGTTGGGCCCCGAAGTCGTGAACCGGCTCGCTCGCGTCGAGCGGGACGACCGCGATCGTCGTCGCCGGACTGGTCCTCGATCCGCGGCGGATCGTGAGCATGAGCTTGTCGATCAGGGCGCTCGAAATCACGCGCAGCGCCTGCGGGTGCGCGTGCACGAGTCGCCCGAATCCTTCGGTCGAGAGGAAGAGGAGGTGGCTGTCGCGCAGCGCGATCACGGTGGCCGAGCGGGGCCTGTCGGTCAGCAGTGCCATTTCGCCGGTCAGCTCACCGCGGCCGACCTCGACGGTGACGCCGGTGCCGTCCTCGGTCGTCACCGTGACCTGGAGCCGTCCGCTGCCGACGAGGTACATGCCGTCCGCGGCGTCGCCCTGGCGGATCAATGTCTCACCGCGGCGCGCGGTGCGCAGCTCGAGCTCGGCGCGCAGCATTGCGCGCGCCGCGGCTTCCAGACCGCCGAAGACGGGGCTGGTCTGGAGCAGGCCGTCGATGACGTCGTCGTCGATCGCGTCGAGACGCGTCATCGTCGTTCCTTGGCGGCGCGTGCCTCTCGGAGCTCGCCCGCCAAGCCGATGAGCAGCTGCTCCGCGAGATCCGAGAACTCGCGCAGCAGCGTCCGGAACATCCGGATACCGATGACTGCCACCTTCACGTCGGTCGCGGCGACGACCGTCGCGCTGCGGGGCTCGCCGTCGAGGATCGCGAGCTCGCCGAAGTACGCCCCCGTACCGACTCGATCGAGCTCGGAGTCGTTGCTGCGGATGACGGCCTCGCCGTCGAGGATCACGAACAGCGCGTCGCCGGGCTCGCCCTCGCGGATCAGATCCACGCCGGCCGGCAGCTCGGCGATCTGGGCGTGACGCGCGATCGTGCGGCGTTGACGCTCCGTGCAGCGAGAGAACAGGCCTACGTCGGCCAACAGCTCCGACAGCTCCCGCTTCGACCGCACTCCGCCTCCACGTGCGCCGACGACTGGTTCGCACCTACGATCCGTGCACCTCACACTCTTTCATGCGCCGGCAGGTGGAGTCGACTGCGGACGGGAGGACGGTGCGTCGGCTGGCAGTGTTCGTCGTTCGTCGGCGGTGGTGGGTGATCGGAGTCGCGGCGTTGTCGCTGCCGCTCGCGGTCCTCTACGGCGGGAACGTGCATCAGAAGCTCACGACCGGCGGCTTCAACGATCCGGGCTCCGAGTCGAGCCGCGCGGCCGCGGCGATCCTGCGCGAGTTCCCGGCATCGGGCCAGTCGGACTTCGTGATCGTCGTCACGGCCCGGCACGGCACGGTCAACGACCCGGCGGTCAGCAGAGCCGGGACGGCCCTGACGACGCGCCTCGGGCAGGCATCGGGCGTGGTGACGGCGTCGTCGTACTGGAGTCTCGGGCACGTTGCGCAGCTGCGAAGCCGTGACTCGACCGAAGCGCTCATCTTCGCGTCGATGCGCGGCAACGACAATCACAAGCTCGAGACTGCGAGCAAGCTCTCCCCGCAGTTCACCCAGACCACCGCCGACGTGACGACGCTCGTGACCGGGCGGGCCGAGGTCACGCGCCAGCTCGCCAAGCAGGCGGAGAAGGATCTCCAGCGGGCCGACCTGATCACTGCGCCCGTCACGTTCTTCGCGCTCGTGATCGTCTTCGGCAGCCTCGTCGCGGCCGGCCTTCCCCTCGTTGTGGGCCTGATCGCGGTGCTGGGCACCTTCGTCGTGCTCACGGCGCTCACGTCGTTCACCGACGTGTCGGTATTCGCGCTGAACCTGACGACCGCGCTCGGTCTCGGTCTCGCCATCGACTACAGCCTGTTCGTGGTGTCGAGGTACCGCGAGGAGCTCGGCCGGGGAGTGACTCCGGCGGTCGCCGTCGGACGATCGATGCAGACCGCGGGACGCACGGTTGCGTTCAGCGCAGGGACGGTCGCGATCTCGTTGTCTTCGCTGGCGCTGTTCCCCGTCCCCTACCTGCGCTCGTTCGCGTACGCGGGCGTCGCGGTCGTGGCGCTGGCCGCGACGGCCTCGATCGTCGTGCTGCCCGCGGTGCTCGCAGTCCTGGGCCCGCGCATCGAGAAGGGACGCGTGTTCAAGGTCCGCGAGGCCACCGACGGCGGCATGTGGCGCCACCAGGCGGATCGCGTCATGCGCCATCCGGTGCCGTACGCGGTCGTCGTCAGTCTGGTGCTCGTGCTGCTCGCCATACCGTTCCTGCACGTGCGGCCCGGGCTGTCCGACGATCGCGTCGGGCCCGCGACGATGAGCAGCCGCCGTGCGACCGACGAGATCCGCCAGAACTTCGCGAGCCGCGAGGCCGACGCGCTCCAGGTCCAGGTCCCGAACGTGGATCCGAGCGCCGATCGGCGCGCCATCGACGCGTTCGCGCGATCTATCGCGTCGGTGCCGGGCGTGGCGCGCGTCGACGCATCGTCCGGCTACTACCTCGTCGCGAACGGCAAGGTCGTGCCGGTGCCGCCCAATGATCTGTCGCGGCGGTTCGCACCACCCGCGGGCCGGACCGGCACGTACCTCTCCGTCGTTCCCGACGTCGAGCCGTTGTCGGCACAGGGCGAGAAGCTCGTGCACGACATCCGGGCAACGCACGCGCCGTTCGAATTCCTCGTGGCCGGGCCGTCGGCGCAGCTGGTCGACACGAAGCACACCGTCGAGACGCGGCTGCCGATCGTCCTCGGGCTCATCGCGCTCGCGACGTTCGTGCTGCTGTTCATGATGACGGGCAGCCTGCTCGTTCCGCTCAAGGCGCTGGCACTGAACGTCCTCAGCCTGACGGCCACATTCGGCGCGATGGTGTTCATCTTCCAGGAAGGCCACTTCTCGAGCTGGCTGCACTTCACCTCGACAGGAACCATCGACGTCTTCACACCCATCCTCATGTTCTGCATCGCGTTCGGCCTCTCGATGGACTACGAGGTCTTCTTGTTGTCGCGGATCAAGGAGGAGTACGACCTCGAGCGCGACAACGAGCACGCGGTTGCCGTCGGCCTGCAGAAGACCGGCCGCATCGTGACGGCCGCGGCGCTCCTGCTCACGATCGTGTTCCTCGGGATCGCGACCTCGGAGGTCGCGCTGGTGAAGGCGTTCGGCGTGGGATTGTCGCTGGCTGTGCTGGTGGACGCGTTCCTCATCCGCGCGACGCTCGTCCCCGCGTTCATGCGGCTCGCGGGGCGGCTCAACTGGTGGTCGCCCGCGTGGTTGCGGCGCTGGCACCTGCGGTACGGCATCTGGGAGAACGAGCCGATCGCGGTGCTCGACCGTCAATTCGAGG
>DATMUX010000367.1:0-3789 GCA_035563695.1 Acidimicrobiia bacterium | reverse complement strand
TCGGCGTGGATGGGCTGCGCGATCTCACCCGGAAGGATGTCGATCGACGAGAGCGACGAGATCAAACAGCCCGGATCCAATACCTGCTCGACGATCGGGAGCACGCTGGGGTGCACGGGAACCTTCTGCCACACGTCGTCGTAGCCGAGGAGGTTGTAGATACGCAGCGTGTGATGACCCTCGAACGAGTTCGGAGACGGTTGCACTTCGAGGAATCGCTCCAACCGCCCGAGCGAGTCGTCGAGCTCGTCGACGAGGGCGGGCTCGATCGCATCTTCGACGATCGTGTAGCCCTGCTCGGCGATCTCCTTGACGTGCACGTTGGGCTCCATGGCCGCCAGACTACGCCGCATGGCCCTCTACGCCCTCGGTGACGCAGTCCCGCAGATCGATCCCGACGCGTTCGTCCATCCCGAATGCACGATCATCGGCAACGTCGTGGTCGCGGCGAGGGCGACGATCTGGCCACAAGCCGTCCTGCGCGGCGACCAGAGCCGCATCGAGATCGGACCGCGCACCTCGGTGCAGGACGGCGCGGTGATCCATTGCACACGCGAGCTCGAGACGGTTGTGGGCGCCGGCTGCACGATCGGCCACCTCGCGCATCTCGAAGGGTGCGTGGTCGAGGACGGCGCGCTCGTCGGGACCGGCTCGATCGTGTTGCACCGCGCGATCGTGCGCAGCGGCGCGCTCGTGGGCGCCGGCGCGCTCGTGCCGAACGGCATGGAGGTGCCCGCGGGGGCGATGGCGCTGGGGATCCCGGCGAAGCTGCGCGAGGGCGCGGTACGCGCCGAGCAGATCTCGCATCCGGCGAGCGAGTACGAGCGCAACTGGGAGCGTTACCGGCGCGAGCTGCGCCGAATCGACTAACCCCGCGACCGTCAGCTCACGCTCGCGCCGACAAGGCGGCCGATGCCGTACGTCAGCGCCATCGCCAGAGACGACCACACCACGACACGCAGCGCGGCTCGCCGCCACGGCGCACCACCTGCCTTCGCGCCGAGCGCGCCCAGCCCGACGAGCGCGACGAGAGCAACGGCCGCGCACACGATGATCCGCGCGCTCGTCGGGGTGAGTGTGATCGCGAGCAGCGGCAGGATGGCGCCGGTGGTGAACGCGAGCGCCGACGTCCACGCCGCCTGCAGCGGCCGGGCCATCGCGACCTCCGTGATGCCCAGCTCGTCGCGCATGTGCGCGCCCAGCTCGTCGTGCGCCATTAGCTGCTCGGCCACGAGCCGCGCCAGGCCCGGCTCCACGCCGCGCCCTTCGTAGATCTTCGCGAGCTCGCGCAGCTCGGCTTTGGGATTCTGCCGCAACGCCTCGGCTTCGATCGCGAGGTCGGCGTGCTCGGCGTCGCGTTGGGAGCTGACGGAGATGAACTCACCCGTCGCCATCGACATCGCTCCCGCGATGAGGCCGGCCACGCCCGCGGTGACGACCGCCGAACGCGATGCGCTCGCCGCGGCGACACCGATCGTGAGGCCGGCGACCGAAACGATGCCGTCGTTCGCGCCGAGCACCGCGGCACGCAGCCAGGGAATGCGGTGGCTCTTGTGATCCTCGGCGACGTGCGCGGACACCGACACGATCGGCACGTTAGTGCTGCCCGGCGGTAGGTTGGCCTCCTCGCCCGACTCGGAGGAGACCATGCCCGACGCAGTCATCGTTGCCACCGCCCGCACGCCCATCGGCCGTGCGAACAAGGGCTCCCTGGTCGAGTGCCGGCCCGACGACCTGTCGGCCCTCATCGTCGACGCGGTGCTGGCCAAGGTGCCGCAGCTCGATCCCGCGCAGGTCGAGGACGTGATCTGGGGTTGTGGTCAGCCCGCGGGCGAAGCGGGCACGAACGTCGCGCGGGTCGCCGCGCTCCTCGCGGGCGTCGACGTTCCCGGCGTGACGGTGAACCGCTACTGCTCGTCGTCACTGCAGACCATTCGCATGGCCGCGCACGCGATCAAGGCGGGCGAGGGCGACGTGTTCGTGGCCGGCGGCGTCGAGACGGTGAGCCGATTCATGAACGGCATGGCCGACGGCGGGCCCGCGAACGAGAAGTTCGCCGACGCACGGGCGCGCACGAAGCTGCGTGGCGAGGGTGGGCAGCCGAAGTGGACACCGCGCCATGGTCTGTCCGACGTATACATCGCGATGGGCTACACCGCCGAGAACGTCGTCGAGGCCGAGAACGTGTCGCGCGAGGAGATGGACGAGTTCGCGGCGCGCTCGCAGAACCGAGCAGTCGAGAACCAGGAGAATGGCTTCTTCGAGCGCGAGATCACGCCGGTCACGTTGGCCGACGGCACGGTGGTGGCGAAGGACGACGGTCCGCGGCCGGGTACGACGGTCGAGAAGCTGGCGACGTTGAAGCCGGCGTTCCGCCCCGACGGTCAGGTCACGGCGGGGAACGCGTGCCCGCTGAACGACGGCGCCGCGGCGGTCGTCGTGATGAGCGACACGAAGGCGAGCCAGCTCGGCGTCACGCCGCTCGCCCGCATCGTCGCCTCGGGCGTCAGCGCGCTCAACCCCGAGATCATGGGCCTCGGACCGATCGAGGCCAGCCGCCAGGCGCTGAAGCGCGCCAACCTCACCATCGACGACATCGATCTCGTCGAGATCAACGAGGCGTTCGCCGCGCAGGTCATCCCGTCGGCCAAGCACCTCGGGATCCCGTGGGACAAGCTCAACGCGCACGGCGGCGCGATCGCGCTCGGCCACCCGTTCGGCATGACCGGCGCGCGGATCATGACGACGCTCATCAACGGCCTGCAGACCGACGACGCGCGCTACGGACTCGAGACCATGTGCGTCGGCGGCGGCCAGGGCATGGCGATGATCGTCGAGCGCCTCTGACCGCGCTCATCCCGCTCATCCCACCCCGCGAGCCACCGTGGTCACAATTGTGGCCACATACGGCCAAATTCGTGACCACGGGCGATGTTCGCGGTCGTCAGAGCGGGCGCAGGTGGGTTTCGGTGACGAGCGTCGCCTGTTGCCGGTGGCTGCGCGACGCGCGCGACGGCATGATGCCGTACTGCTCGCGCAGGCGCGCCATGCCCTCGTTGTGTCCCGAATACTCAGGCGGCTGTTCGAGCATCCAGACGATGCCCTCGGCTGCGACCTCGGATGGCTCCCAGTCGGAGTGGTCGGCGTCGGGCATGTTGAACACGAAGCCTTCGGACGCCACGGGAATGTCGATGCGGAACGTGTTCACGGCGATGCCGAACGGCCGGAGCTGGTGTGCGGCCGACAGCGTCAGGTGCTCGAGCGCGGCCTTCGCCATCCCGTAGGCCATGAGCCCCGGGATGTAGTTCAGCCCCGCGACCGACGATACGTTGAGGATCGCGCCGGAGCGTCGTTCCTTCATGCCGTCGACGACGGCCCGGATCGCGAGCAGCGGTGCGCGGAGATCGACCTGCATGACGAGGTCGAAGCGCTTCATCGGCAGCTCGAGGTCGCCGGGGAACGTGATGGCCGCGTTGTTCACCAGCACGTCGACGCGTCCGTACCGGGCAACGGTCGTGGCCACCATCGCGTCGACCTCGTCGTCATTGGCGAGGTTCGTCGGCACCGCGATCGCGTCGCCGCCCGCGGCGCGGATCCGCTCGACGGTGTCGTCGATCGTGCCGGGGATGGGGAGCGGCGACGATGCCGTCGCGCGCGCCGCGCACGCGACCTTGCATCCTCGCTGCGCGAGCAGCTCCGCGGTCGCGGCGCCCACACCGCGCGACGCACCGGTGACGATGGCGACCTTGCCGTCGAGATCCATGCCGGCAACCTAGAGCGCCGGGAGTG